>JANMQB010000518.1:0-1619 GCA_031370155.1 Hyphomicrobiales bacterium
TTTGAGTCTTGAAATTCCATAAGATTCTCATGCTGAACTGATTCGCGCTGGGGGAAATCAGACGAAACGCTTGCTGTCGGCCGCCACCATGGCAATCCTGTTGCCGGCGGTAAACGCTTCATCCGCCGATTTCGACTGGTCAGGCTTCTATGCCGGTGGCCACATCGCTCAGAGCTGGGCGGACGGGCGCTATTTCGTCGATCCGCTCGACACTTTAGGCTTCGACGCCGATGCGCTCAGGTTCGGTGTTCTCGCCGGCTATAATCATGTGACGGACGGCATTCTCGTCGGCATCGAAGCGGATATCTCATTCGGCGAGGCCGATGACGCCTTTTCGGTGATCGACGATTTCGACATCGAGCCGGAAGCCACGCTACGCCTCCGCCTTGGCCTGCCGCTGGAGCGTTTTCTGCCCTATGTGACTTTGGGCGCCGCCTTGGCCGATGCCGATTCGAGCGATGTCGTGTTCGGCAACGCTTCCGAACTCCATCTTGGACTCGCCGCCGGCGCGGGGCTTGAATTTACATTGACCGATGCCATCGCGTTACGCGGCGAATACCTCTTCGAGACTTTCGCCAAAGCCACCTATGAAATTGCCAACTTCAACGACACGGCCGAATGGGACGAACACGTGCTGCGGTTCGGCATGATCTATAAATTCCACCGGTGAGAGACCGAAAACGTTCCAGCTCCGGTCGCATCACGGGCCTCTTTTGTTTTGCCGCCACACCGGACCCTCATAGACCTCGGGCACCGGATCGAAACCATCTCCGCCCCAGGGATGGCAGCGGCTTACCCGTGCCAGGCCGAGCAGGAAGCCGCGCCGGGTGCCATGCTTCTCGATCGCCTCACGGGCATAGTCGGAACAGGTGGGCAGATAGCGGCAGCTGCGGCCGAACAGCATCGAGAAGCTCAGCTGATAAATGCGGATGAGGGCGAGCAAGATCGTTTTCATGGCGGGTACTTGCCCTTATAGATGGCCGCCATGGCAAGTTCCAAACCGAACATTCTCTTCGTCATGGCCGATCAGTTGGCGGCGCAATTCCTGCCTGCCTACGGCCATCCCCTGGTCAAGACCCCGCATCTGTCGCGCCTCGCCGCCGAGGGTGTGGTGTTCGAGAACTGTTATTCGACGAGCCCGCTCTGCGCGCCGGCCCGCGCCACCGTGATGAACGGCCTCCTCGCCTCGCGCACCGGCGTCTATGACAATGCCGCCGAATTTCCTTCCGCCATCCCCACCTGGGCCCATTATCTGCGTCTTGCCGGCTACAGGACGTGCCTGTCCGGCAAGATGCATTTCGTCGGCCCCGATCAATTGCACGGCCTCGAGGAGCGCCTCACCACCGACATCTATCCCGCCGATTTCGGCTGGACGCCCGACTGGCGCCTGAGGCAGGAGCGCATAGACTGGTGGTACCACAACATGACCAGCGTGCTGCAGCCGGGCATTGCCGAGATTACCAACCAGCTCGAATTTGATGATGAAGTGGCTTTTCTCGCCGTCCGTAAAATCTACGATTACGCCCGCTACGAGCCGGACTCGCCATTCTGTTTGATGGCCTCCTTCACCCACCCGCACGATCCTTACGCGGCACGGGCCAAATTCTGGAACCTCTACC
>JANMQB010000566.1:0-4323 GCA_031370155.1 Hyphomicrobiales bacterium
ATATGTGTGCACCCCCGACTGCGAGGGTACGCTTCAGGTGGGGGATAACACGACTTTCTTTAGCGTGGTTAGCGGAGAAGCCAGCACCAAAACCGGTCTCGCGACCGGCAAGACTGCGGAGGATACGAAGGGAGCTGGAAACGCCGGAAATTCAGGAAATTCCGGAATCCAGCAATGATTTGACCGGCCTTGCCGGCAAGCAAAGCCCCGGCCTGCCCGGGGCTTTCGCATGTCTTGAGACGGCTAAGATTTGAACGTCTTCCTTCACCTCCCTGAAATGCTCGTTTGGTAATGCTTTATCCCAAATCGAGGCGGCCGGACGCCGTCGAGGCGCCGCGCGCCGTGCCGCAATGGGAGACAGGTCATGTGGGGCAGATCGAAAGGACTCAAGAGCCGGCTTCTGCGCCGCTTCATAAAATCGCAGAACGGCGCCGCTGCTGTCGAGTTCGCGCTGGTCGCCGGGCCGTTCTTTTTCGTGCTCGGCAGCATCGCCGAGACCGGGCTGATGCTGTTTTCCGAATATGTCATCCAGAACGCGGTGCAGGGCGCGGCCCGCGAAATCAGGACCAATCAGGTCACCTTCGACAACGGAGCCCTGAAGAAGACCGCGGCGGAGTTCAAGACCATGTTCTGCAGCTCGCTCACCTCGCTCATCGACTGCGCCGGCGCCGTCACGGTCTATGTCAACAGCAACAGCAATTTTGCCAACCTCAAGGCGGCCATGCCCAATTTCATCGCCATCGGTTCGGGAGGTCCGAGTTCCTACGTGCCCGGCAAGCCGCTCGACGCGGTCGGCGTGGTCGCGACTTACGACTGGGATTTCGCCTTCCCGTTCATGGATTTCCTCGGCAACATCAACGGCGGCAGCAAGCGCCGGCTGCATGGCATCGCCATCTTCCGCAATGAACCGTAATGAGCCCTAGGAGATGACGATGATCGGCAAATTCAAACTCCTCGCCCGCGACAGCCGCGGCATCGCCGCCATCGAGATGGCTTTCATCATGCCGGTGCTGCTGCTGCTCTATTTCGGGCTCTTCGACCTGACGGCAATGATTACGCTGAGCCGCAAGGTCACCTATTCGTCCAGCGTCGTCGCCGATCTGGTCACGCAAAACGAGACAACGGTCACGGCGGCCAACATCACGGATTATTTCAAGGCCGCCGAATTGGTCATGTCGCCGACGCCGATCGCCAACGTCCGCATTGAAGTCTATGGCTTCCGTAAAATTGCGGGCATCATCACTCAGCGATTCACCAAATCCAGCACGGGTGGCACTTCCTGCGGCGCCGCGCCCTCGACGGCCGGCATGGCGAACCTGATGACCGACGGCAATGACCTGGTCGTCGCCCGTGTCTGCACAAGCTATACGCCCTATATCGCCACCTTCCTCGGCGAGAACATTCTCGGCGCGACAAGCTTCACTATGAGCGAAGAAATCGCCCTTCGCCCGCGCATGACGGCGACGCTCGACTGCCCGACCTGCTGAAACAACCGCACGCCTGCAAGATCTGGCACCGCCCGGGCGGTGCCTTTTTCTTTGCATGGGCCAAAAGCGCGCGCTAATGATCGGCTCCTTCCGGGGTAGCCTTCTTGGAACTCACCGTCTTTCTCGCCGTACTCGCCGCGGCCGTCATGCATGCGGGGTGGAATGTGCTGGTCAAGCTCAAGCTCGACCGGTTCCTGTCGCTATTCCTGATCCAAACGCTGATGGGCCTCATGGGCCTTGCCATGCTGGCGGTGTTCGCCTGGCCCAGTGCTGCCAGCCTGCCCTATGCATTTGCCTCCGGCATTCTGCATACGGGCTATAACATCTTCCTCGCCCGCAGCTATCGCACCGGCGATCTCAGCCAGGTCTATCCGATCGCCCGCGGAACGGCGCCGCTGTTGACCCTGATCGTCACATGGTTTGCCGCCCACGAGACGATCGGCATCGCCACCGGCCTCGGCATCGGCGTGCTCGTCGCCGGCATCTGGCTGACCGGCCTGGTCGACAAGCGCGGCCTCAAGCTCGACGGGCTGACGATGTTCTTCGCGCTCGGCACGTCGGTGTTCATCGCCGCCTATACGGTCGTCGACGGGCTGGGAGCCCGCGCCTCCGGATCGGCCTCGGGGTATGCGGCGCTGGTGTTCCTCCTCGATGCGGTATTCCTGCTCTTCGCCGGCATCTATATGCGCGGGCCCGGCATCCTGCGGCAGGTCGCCCCCTACTGGAAAAGCGGCATCGCCGGGGCGGCGCTTTCGCTGTCCGCCTACTGGATCGTGATCTGGGCCATGACGCTGGCGCCAATCGCCGCGGTGGCGGCGCTGCGCGAGACCAGCATCCTCTTCGTCATGCTGATGTCGATACGGGTGCTCAAGGAAACGGTGACGATGCCGCGCGCGGCCGGCGCCCTGCTCATCGTCGCCGGCGCCGTGATCCTCAGGTTTTCCTGAAGCTGCCCGCGTAACGCTGGCGCAATTCCGCCTTCTGCACCTTGCCCATGGCATTGCGCGGCAGTTCATCCACCACATGAATGCACTTCGGCACCTTGAACCTGGCAAGCCGGGTTGCCAGCTTCGCGATCATCTCCCGCTCCGGAGGCAGCTCCTTGTGCGCCGTGATCACGGCGATCACGGCCTCGCCGAAATCGGGATGGGGCACGCCGATCACCGCCGATTCGATCACGCCATCGATGGCATCGATCTCTCCCTCAACCTCCTTGGGATAGACATTGAGGCCGCCGGAGATGATCAGGTCCTTGGCGCGGCCCGCGATAGTCAGGCGGCCATTGTGATCCATGGTGCCGACATCGCCGGTGATGAAATAGCCGTCGGGCGTGAATTCTTCGGCGGTCTTTTCCGGCATGCGCCAGTAGCCCTTGAAGACATTGGGGCCCTTCACTTCGATGACGCCGGTGTGGCCTCCGGCGATGCGGATGTCGACGCCGGGAAGCGCGAAGCCGACGGTTCCGGCGATGCGTTCACCGTCGCAAGGATTGGAGGCGATCATGCCGGTTTCGGTCATGCCGTAGCGCTCAAGTATGGCGTGACCGGTGCGGATGGCGAATTCCCGGTGGGTCTCCGCCATGAGCGGCGCCGAACCGGAAATGAAAAGCCGCATGTTTCGGCAAGTCTCGCGCGTTAGTTCCGGTGCCGCGAGAAGCCGCGAATAGAAAGTGGGAACACCCATCATCACCGTCGCGTGCGGCAGGGCGGCGAGCACGGCGCCCGCATCGAAACGGTCGAACCAAATGATTTCGCCGGCAGTGAGAAAATTGGTGTTGAGAGCGACATGGAGGCCGTGCACGTGAAATACCGGCAGCGCGTGGAGCAGCACATCGCCATCGCGGAAGCCCCAGAGCTTCACCAGGGTTGCGGCATTGGAGCCGAGATTGCCGTGGGTGATCATGGCGCCCTTGGACCGGCCGGTGGTGCCGGAGGTGTAGAGAAGCCCCGCGAGATCGTCTGCCTCACGCGCTACCGTCTCGTGCCTGTCGTCCATCCGCGCGGCAAGGGCGGCAAACGAGCCATCACCCGAAGCATTGAGATTGATGACCGCCAGGACGCCATGCCGGTCGCCGATCCCGCGCCTGGATTCTTGCCGCGAGGGGTCGCAGACGACGAGCTTCGGTTCGGCATCGCGGACAAAATATTCGACTTCGGGTCCGGTATAGGCCGGGTTGAGCGGCTGATAGACGGCGCCGGCTTTCATAACCGCCAGATAAAGCAGCACATTGGTCAGCGACTTTTCGATCTGCACGGTGACGCGATCGCCCGGCTCGACGCCAAGCGCGAGGAGCGCATTGGCGTAGCGGGAGGCTGCCCTTCGCAATTCCGCGTAGGTGAGGAGCGCCGCACCTCCGGTCGAGCGGAAGGCCGTCCTTTCACCCGCCCTTGCAAAGGCCCGGTCGAACGCTGAATAAAGATTCCGGTCGGTCACTGTGAACGTCTTTCAATTTTCGCTGTCCGTCATGTCTTTGTCATTTGAGACAGGCAATGGTGAAGGTGCAGGGAGGCGTTGCGTATTGTTTCAACCCTGCAGCACCCCGACCACCCTACCCATGCCGCGGCGTGGCGGCTCAATAGGCCCCCTCTGCGCCCCACGCTCGGCATGGTTCCTTTTTCAGCCAAGAAACACCGCCATGCGGCGGAGCGCCTCGCGGATATCGGCTTCGCTGGCGGCATAGGAAAGGCGCAAGTACCCCTTGCCGTTGCCACCGAAACTCTCGCCGGGCAGGACCGCCACATGGGCCTGCTCGAGCAGCTCCTTCGCCAGCACGCCCGAATCGCGGCCAGTGGCCATGATGTTGGGGAAGGCATAGAAAGCGCCACCCGGCATCCGG
>JANMQB010000011.1:0-2387 GCA_031370155.1 Hyphomicrobiales bacterium
GCGGATCGTGATCGCCGGCGCGCGCGCACTGCTGCGCAGTCTGCCGCGTTCCTCGCCCATGCAGACCGTCACCTTCTTCGCTTTCCCGATGAAAGGCAACGCTCCGTGCAGCGCCGCCGCCGATTGCTGGCTGCCATTCCAGGCAAGGAGGATGTGCTCTGGCAGAGGTGTGAAACGGCCAATCCGCGGCAGAATCAGGACCGGCCGGCCCGCAGATAGAGCCGCCTCCTCGGCCGCGTCATAGCCCAGTTCATCGCGACGCGGATCGTGCTGTTCGACAATCGTCAGATCATGCATTCGTGCGGCCCAGGCTACCAGTTCGCTGGCCGCGCCTTCGCCGGTTACAAAGCCGGAAGCAAGGCCCGCGGCGGCGGTGGCGGCCTCGAATCTTTTCCGCAGTTCTGCCGCGACCACGCTGTCGCGGGTCTGTTGCTCTTCCACGGCACTGTCGGCGGAATGGGTCAGGCTGCGCATCACCACGACCTCGGAAAACGTCACGAAGCCGCGAAGCCGCGCCTTGAACCCGATTGCCGTGCCGATGGCATAATCGACATGCGCCGACCAGGGCTCATTCGCCTTGATATGCACAAGAATGTGACGGACCGCCATAGCTACCTCCGCGATTGACAGAAAGTTCCTCTGGTTTCCCTAGCCGTATGGAGAACACCGGCATTGATCTCTCTCAAAGGCGGCGCGATCAGTGGACAATCGTTACCGGACAGAAAGCCTTGCGAAGCACATCGGCTGACGTCGAACCGATCACAAATCTCTTGATCGCGTCCTTCCCCGCGGATCCCATCACAATATGGTCGGCGCCATTCTTCTCGGCATAGTCGACAATGGCATGCGCGACATCGCGGGCGCGAAGTTCAACGGCTGCGGGATCGCTGTAGCCGCAACGGCGTGCAATCTGCACTGCCTCGTCCAGGCATTTCGCCGCTTCCTCGGGCGACCACATGTCGGCAACGACACTGCGGCCCACAATATAGGGCCGGACCGTCAGAAACGTGAGCCTGCATTTCATGCCAAGAGCGATAGCGGCAGCGAACTCGGCCGCCCGCCGGGAATGATCCGATCCGTCAATGGCGCAGATGAGATGTTGATGCGGCATGGGTGTCTCCCCTATTTCCGGTTTCCGTTCTCCAACACATGGCGTGCCCCGAACAACGTGAGCCCCGCCACCAGTCCCCAGAAGGCGGAACCGACGCCGGCGAAGGTCACACCCGAGGCCGTCACCAGGAAGGTGACCAGCGCGGTTTCAATATCGCGCGGCTGCTTCATCATGGCGGCGGCGCTGCCCATCAGCGGCGAGAAGAGTGCGAGCCCGGCAATGGCGGTGATGAGCGGGCCCGGGAGGGCGCCGAGGATTTCGACGAAGCTCGCCGCCGCCAGCCCCACCAGCATATAGAACACCAGATAGGGCCAGGCCATCAGCCAGCGCTTGGCCGGGTCCGGATGGCAATCGGGGCCGGTGACGATCGCGGCGGTGATGGCCGCGAGATTGATCTGATGGCTGCCGAAGGGCGCGAGGATGACGGAGCCCAAACCGGTGACGAACAGGCTCGCCGCCACCGGCGGCTGGTAGCCCGAAGCGCGCAGCACCGCGAAGCCGGGAAGATTCTGCGAGGCCATGGTGACGAGAAACAGGGGAATGCCGAGGCTGAGGATGGTGGCGCCGTCGAAGGCGGGTGTCGTCCAGTCGAGCCCCGTCAAGCCGATCGAACAGCATTGCGCCGGGAAGACGCCGCCGAACGCCGCCATGGCGACACCGAGGCCGACGATCACCGGCACCGCATAGAGCGGAATGCCGAGGCGGAGCGCGAAGAAGATGACGATGAGCGGCAGGACGAAGAACGGCATGGCAAGCGCCGCGGCGGGAACGCCCAGCACATAGCGGAGCAGCACGCCCGCCAGCATGGCGGCGGCGACGGGGGCGGGAATTTTCTCGATGGCGCGGGCCAAGGGCGCGATGAAGGCGGCAAGGCACATGAGCACACCCGAGACGAGGAAGGCGCCAATCGCATTTTCATAAGAAACACCAGCGGCGCTGGTGGCGATCAGCGCCGCACCCGGCGTCGACCAGGCGGTGATGATCGGCATCCTGAAGCGCCAGGAGAGGATGAAGGTGGTGATCGCCATGCCGAAGCAGAGCGACGCCGCCCACGAGGCCTGCTGGGCCGGATCGGCGCCCACGGCGCGCGCCGCCTCCATGATGAGAAGAATGGTGGAGGCGAATCCGACGACGACCGCGGTTGCGGCCGCGGAGACGATGCCGAACCAGCCGCCCCGCGCACCCATTGTCGCCTCACTCACGGTATCGGCACTCCCGGCTCGTATTTGGAGACCCGCAGGATCAGTGTGGTCTTGACGCTGTCGACATTGGCGGC
>JANMQB010000016.1:0-2504 GCA_031370155.1 Hyphomicrobiales bacterium
GGCGACAATGGCGCCGGCAAATCGACCCTGATCAAGGTGCTTTCCGGTGTCTATGTTCCGGATGTAGGCGAGATTGTCGTGGGCGGCAAGCCGGCACGCTTCGCCTCGCCGAAGGAGACGCTCGATAGGGGCATCGCCACGGTCTATCAGGATCTGGCGCTGGTGCCGCTGATGAGCGTGGCGCGCAACTTTTTCCTCGGCCGTGAGCCGGTGAAGGCCATGGGGCTTCTGCGTCAGTTCGATGTCGAGTTTGCCAACCGCACGGCCTATCGCGAACTCTCGGAAATGGGCATCGAACTGCGCGATCCCGAGCAGCCGGTGGGCACCCTTTCGGGCGGCGAGCGGCAATGCCTCGCCATCGCGCGCGCCATCTATTTCGGCGCCAAGGTGCTGATCCTCGATGAGCCGACCTCCGCCCTTGGCGTGCATCAGGCCTCGGTCGTGCTCAAGCTCATCGTCCAGTCAAAGGCCCGCGGCATCGGCGTCATCCTCATTTCCCACAATGTGCACCATGCCTATGTGGTGGGCGACCGCTTCACGCTTTTGAAGCGCGGCAGGAATGCCGGAACCTTTCTCAAGAACGAGATCAGCCGCGACCAGTTGCTCAACTTGATGGCCGGCGGCAAGGAACTGGTCGACCTCGAACAGGAGATCGCCAAACTCAATGGTGGCAAGGCCAAGGCCGCAGGGCGCGGGAGGCCCTAGCCATGGATCGCATCGGTGTGGCTTTGATCGGCACCGGCTTCATGGGCAAGTGTCACGCCATGGCCTATGGCGCCGTCAAGGCCGTGTTCGGCGATGTTCCCGCCATCGACCGGATCGCGCTCAGCGATGTCGATGCGGCCCACGCCAAGCGCATGGCCGATGAATTCGGCTTTGCCCGCGCCGCTGCCGATTGGCGCGAGCTTTTGACCGACTCCGGCATCCAGCTCGTCTCAGTGACCTCGCCGAACGGCCTGCACCGGGAGATGGCCGTGGCCGCACTCGAGGCGGGCAAGCATGTCTGGTGCGAGAAGCCCATGGCCCTGACGCTCGCCGATGCCGAGGCCATGACCGCCGCGGCTGCCAAGGCCAAGGGTCAGGTGACGGCGCTGGGTTATGGCTATTTGCGCAATCCCGCCTTGCAATATGCCAAGACGCTCATCGCAGAGGGCGCAATCGGCGATGTCTTCGACTTTCGCGGCAGCGTCGATGAGGACTATATGGCCGATCCGTCGCTGCCCTGGTCGTGGCGCTTGACGGCGAAGGATGCGGGCCTCGGCGCGCTGGGCGATCTCACCTGTCATCTGGTCTCGCTGGCCCATGAACTGGTGGGCGAGATCGGCAGTCTGTGCGCCATGGCGGATGTCGTCCATGAGCGGCGGCCGATTTCGGGCGAGGCGGGGAAGATGGCGCGCGTCGAGAATGACGACATCGCCCATGCGGTGGTGCGCTTCCGCAACGGCGCCCGTGGCGTGCTGAGTTCCAGCCGCGTCGCCCATGGCCGCAAGAACGGGCTCAAGGTCGAGGTACATGGCTCGAAGGGCATGTTATGGCTCGACAACGAACGGATGAATGAGCTCAATCTCTATGTGGCCGAGAGTGCTCCGGCTTCCCGCGGCTTCCGCCGGATACTGTCCTCGCTCCAGCATCCGGCCTATGGCCGGTTTTGCCCGGCCCCCGGCCACGGCCTCGGATTCAACGAATTGAAGGTGATCGAGCTGGCTGAAATCCTCAACGCCATCGCTGGCCGGCCGTCGAACCAAATCGACTTCGCGCGTGGCCTCCGCATCGAGAAAGTCATTCACGCTTTTGCGAAATCTTCAGCGGCGCGTACCTGGGTCGACATCGGCTTGCATTGACCGGGGTGCAATTCGACGTGATATTCCGGCATGGGTGAGTTTTGGAAGCGGTTCAGGCGTGATTGGCTCGCCATCTTCGGGCTTGGGCTTATCGTATTGTTCGTGTCAGCGGCCATGCTGGCGCCCTGGCTTTCGCCCTATGATCCGTCGGAGCAGTTCTTTGACGGCCTCACCCTGGAGGGCTCTCCTCTTGCTCCCGGTACGCGGTTCTGGTTCGGCACCGACACCAACGGCCGCGACCAGTTCTCGCGCCTGCTTTATGGGGCGCGGACGTCGCTGCTCATCGGTCTGGTAGCCAATGGCATCGCGGTGTTGATCGGCACCACGCTCGGCCTTGTGGCCGGCTATGTGCGCGGCCTTTTGGGCGCTGCCATCATGCGCTTCACCGATTTGATGATGGCGTTTCCGGCCCTGCTTCTGGCCATTGCGCTGGCCGCCATTCTCAAGCCCGGCCTCAACATCGTCATTCTGGTGATTGCGCTGGTGAACTGGGTGCAGATCGCCCGGGTGATCTATGCCGAAACCGTCGGACTATCGGAGCGGGAATATATCGAAGCGGCGCGCGCCATGGGGGCTGGCACCGGGCGCATTCTCCTGCGCCACCTGCTGCCACATCTCGTCCCCACAGTCATTGTCTATGCGACACTTGGAATTGCCACCACG
>JANMQB010000030.1:0-3122 GCA_031370155.1 Hyphomicrobiales bacterium
TTCGCCGACGTGCTCGGCTGGCGGCCGGAATTCCCGGTCGAGACGCTGCTCGGCGATCCGCGATTGAAGCTCATCGGCAAGCGCCCGGTCAGGCCGTTCGGATTTTTCACATTGCTGGAGTTCGAGCGGGTGGGGTGAGATGCAAAGCCATCACTCCGGCAATCCGGCCCTCCTCAGGCCCTCCAGTGTGTGCTCCAGATGCTCCGGGTTGCGATATGGATCGGTCTTCGCCCAACCGGCTATCGAGAAGTTAGGCTGCATGCGCAGCACAATCGCGGCTTCCCTGCGGGCTTCGGAATCGCGGCCAAGGTAGGCATGGGCAATCGCCAATGTGGCGTGGTCCCACGATTGAAGTGGATTCTTGCGGCTGGTCGCCTTGATCACGTCCTCGTAGCGCTTTTCTTGCAGCAAGACCATTCCACGCGCCTCCCAATACCAGGGCGGCTGCAGCGGATCTCGTTGAAGTGCGGCATCAAGATTTTGCAGCGCCTCCTGCGCACGGTCAACCCGAACCAGCAAATTGGCAAGAAAGCATGCGAATTGGACATTGTTGGGGTTGAGATTAATTGCCCTTTCCAAGTGCATGCCCGCCAGATCCCAGTTGGAGAGAAAGGTTTGAACCGAACCCATCGCGGCTTGCGAATGGCCGTCGTTGTCATCGATTGACAAAGCCTTCTCGGCACAATCGAGGGCGGCATCCCTGGTTTCTTCCCTGTAGTCGAAAAAGAACTTGAACAGATAGTCGCGTGCCAACATGGCGTATGCCTGGGCATAGAGGGGGTCGAGCTGAATAGCCCGGCGAAACAGGCTTGTCGAAGTTGGATCGTACCGGTTCGAGAGCTCCACCGCCTGAAGAAAGCAGTCATAGGCCGCCCAGAGATGGGTGGGCTTGCGCCGCGATTTTTCCGTGCGGCTGGCCGCCACCCGGCCCACCAAGGTGGCTGCGATAGTCTGGGCAACTTCGTCCTGAATGGCAAAAACGTCTTCCAGACCCCGGTCATAACGCTCTACCCAGACATGGCTCCCGGTCTCCGTCTCGATGAGCTGGGCGGATATCCGCAGCCGGTCGCCAGCCTTGCGAAGACTTCCCTCGACCAAATATTCAACGCCCAGTTCCCGGCCTATCTGTTTCATGTCGATCGCCTTGTCCCGGTACTGGAACGATGAGGTGCGGGCAATCACCAGGAGTTCGCGGTAGCGGGAAAGCTCGGTGATAATGTCCTCGGTTATGCCGTCGCTCAGATACTGTTGCTCCGGATCGCCGCCGAGGTTGGCAAAGGGGAGCACGGCGATGGAAGGCTTGGAAGCCAATGGTGGCTTATTCTCGTCGTGTGTAAGGGCCGATGCGGGCCCCTGCTTGCCTTCCGCTGACTGGTCTCTGATATGTCGATGCAGGGCTTCAGTCTCCACCGACGGCCCGACCCCAAGTTCTGACTTTAGCGTTTCCCGGCAGGTCTCGTATTGCCTGAGAGCGGCCCCGGTCTCTCCGGCCTCCGCATAAAGCCGCATGAGCAATCGGTGGCCTTCTTCCTGCAATGGGTCGAGCGCCAGCAGCCGCTGCCCGGCTGCCAGGGCATCGGCACCGGTTTCGCGGTCCACGAGCTTCTTCAAGACCGAGATCGCCAACTCGCGATAGCGTTGTCGTTCATCGGCAAGCCAGCCTTCGAACATCGGATCGCGTATCCCGAACCCATCAAGTAGATCGCCTGCATAGAGTGCCGCTGCACGCCGCAGATCGTCTATGATGTCGCTCGGGACTAGTTGCTCGAACAGCACTGCATCGACTTCGACGGCCTGTGGATCGAGTGCGAGGGTATCGCGTCCCTTGACCAGAAGCGATGTCTCGCCGGCACCCAGGGTTCGGCCCAGTTCGGTGAGTGCCTGACGCAGGCTATTGCGAGCCTGCTCATTGCTCCGGTCGCTCCACAGCAGACTCATAAGCTTGTCACGCGAATGTTCCCGTCCCGCCGGCAAGGCGAGAAAGGCCAAAAGCGCCCGTGTCTTCCGGGCCGCGATATCCAGTGGCTTGCCGGACGACAGCCGGGCCTGAAAGCCGCCGAGGATATTTACTTGGAGGCGAGGCATTGGGTACCAACCGTCACAACCGTGGTCCGAAATATGACCGATCGGCGCAAATCCACACTTTTTGCGGAATATTCACACCGCGGCCGGCCGGAGCGGCAAGAATAAACCCTCGCTTCACATCTTCCAAGCGCTTCTCTCACACCCACAGGCGTACACCAACATCGTCAAACACGACGGCCAGGACGGCACTCTCGCAAGGAGCAAATCCAATGACGCATGCGACAGCCAGTGATTTCGTTTCTATCCGCCGGCCGCCTTTGAATCCGGCGCCAACTGCGGCTTGGACCGGAAGGCTATGGTGCCTGCTCGGCGGTTGTGCAAAGGCTGCGGTCCGCGGACTACAGCGATCGGCGCGCCGAAACACCGATCAGGCCTTGGCGGCAGACAGATTTCGCCGGCAGTTCCAACACGGCATCTTGCGAATCGAAGCGCGCCGGTGGCTGTAGCCCGGCGGCACGGTGCTGATCGTCAATCATTTCAGCGTCGAGAAGGGCCTGCGCGGCGCCGTCGAAAAGCGGCTGGCGGGGTTTGCCGATGTGCTCGGCTGGCGGCCGGAATTTCCGGTCGAGACGCTGCTCGGCGATCGCCGCCTCAAGCTCATCGACCAGCGCCCGGTGCGGCCGTTCGGATTTTTCACGCTGCTGGAGTTCGAGCGGCTGGGCTGAGATTGGGCGGTGGATCACTTTGAATTTCCGCTTTGGGGCATGAGCCGCTCGATCAAGTGATCGAGCGAAATCCGCCCCGGCCCCCACGCCATGATGGCGAGCGCCATCGCCGCCCATGTCACATGGAGAGGCCAGCCATCCGGCACGGTAAGCTGCACGATAAGCGTCATGAGCAGAAGCCCCAGCGCGGCCAGTCGTGTCGCCAGACCGAGAACGAGGAGGATCGGCAGCAGGATTTCCGCCGAACCGGCGGCGAACGCCATGGCACCGGGCGCGGGGAAGGCATAGGGGCCGCCCGGCAGATTTAGCCTGAACTCGGTGCTGAAAAGCAGCACGGCGACATCGTTCAGTTGCAGGAAACCGTCCCATTTG
>JANMQB010000040.1:0-3601 GCA_031370155.1 Hyphomicrobiales bacterium
CCCGCCTCGATACGCTGCTGCGCGAGGTGAAGCAGCGCGAAGCGCAAGGCTATGCCTATGACGGCGCCGATGCCTCCTTTGAGCTCCTTGCCCGCCGCACCCTCGGAACCGTGCCCAAATATTTCGACGTGCTGTCCTTCCGCGTCATTGTCGAGGAGCGCGACAAGGAAATGATCTCCGAGGCCGTGGTCAAGGTGAAGGTGGGCGACGAGGTCTACCTCAACGCTGGCGAGGGCAATGGCCCGATCAACGCCCTCGACGTGGCGTTGCGCAAGGACCTCGGCAAGTTCCAGCGCTACATCGACGATCTCGAGCTCGTCGACTACAAGGTCCGTATCCTCAATGGCGGCACGGCAGCCACGACCCGGGTTCTGATCGAAAGCCGCGACGGCAAGGGCAATCGCTGGTTCACCGTCGGGGTTTCGCCCAATATCGTCGAAGCCTCGTTCCAGGCGCTCTCCGACTCGATCGTCTGGAAGCTGATCCGCGAAGGCGTTGCCGCCGATTGACATGCTCTGCCGTCATGCGGCCCATTCCAAGGCACCGTTTGTGCGCTGTGGTGCCCATGGCTAAACGGCTGCCATGTCCGCCACCGATCAATCCATGACCCGCGTCAGCCTCAGCGAAGCCGAGAAGGGCGTGCTCTTCGCCGTGATGGCGCATCTCGTCTGGGGCGGCATGGCTTTCTATTTCGGCCTGATCCGCCATATCTCGCCCGTCGAGATCGCCGTGCATCGCGGGCTTTGGTCCATGCCCATCGCGGCCGTCATCGTCTGGTGGCTGGCGCAATACCGCGATGTGCTGAAGGCTGTCGCTTCGCCCCGCACCCTTGCCATCCTGACGCTGACCAGCGGCCTCATCGTGTTCAACTGGGGCTTCTATGTCTGGTCGATCGAAGTGGGCCGCACGCTGGAATCGAGCCTCGGCTATTACATCAATCCGCTGCTCAACGTGGTGGCGGGATATCTGTTTCTCGGCGAGCGCTTCACCCGTGCCCAGATGGTGGCGATCGGGCTTGCCGCGGTCGCCGTGCTGATCCAGACCTTCGCCGCCGGCGTCTTTCCCTGGCTCGGCCTGATGCTGGCCACAACTTTCTGTCTCTATGGCTTTTTGCGCAAGACCATTCACGTCGGTCCCACCCAGGGATTTCTCATAGAAACCGGCATCATTGCCGTTCCCCTGCTGCTGGCCGAGTTGTGGCTGGCGAGCCGTGGGCAAGCGCGTTTCGGGGTCAATGTCTTCGACACCGCTATGCTGATGGGCTGCGGCGCGCTCACCGCATCCTCGCTCGTGCTCTTCGCCGCCTCGATCAAGCGGTTGCGCTTTTCGACCGCGGGCCTGTTGCAATATATCTCGCCGTCGCTGGTTTTCCTGACCGCCGTCTTCATCTTCGGCGAGCCGATGGACAGGTGGAAGCTCTTGTCCTTCGTCATCATCTGGATTGCGTTGGCGATCTTCTCCGTCTCCACCATCCGCGGCGAAAGAAGCCGCCGCGCCGCAGTCGAGGCCCCGATCTAGAGTTTGCGGATCAACGGCTCGGGCGCCAGGCGGTCGCGGGTTTTCTGCAGACGGAATTCGAAGGCGGGGATGACCTCTGCGGCGCTCTTCACCACCTCGAGCTTGAATTCGAGGCCCTCGCGGATGAATTTTTCCTCGCGCATGTGGTTGAGGAGGGTCACCAGCGGATCCCAGTAGCCGCCGATGTTGCACAAGATGATGGGCTTGGCGTGCTGCTCGAGCTGGGCCCAGGTGGAAATTTCGGTGAGCTCCTCGAGCGTGCCAAGCCCGCCGGGCAGCGCCGCGAAGCCGGAGGCGCGCTCGAACATGGTCATCTTGCGCTCATGCATGTCCTGGGTGACGATGAGCTCGTTCGCCTCGGTCAGCATCCGCTCCTTATTGACCAGGAATTCCGGGATGATGCCGGTAACGTGGCCGCCACCGGCCAGCACGGCGCGGGCCAGTTCGCCCATCAGCCCTAGGCTGCCGCCGCCAAAGACGAGCCCGATACCGGCTTCCGCCAGTTCCTTGCCGAGGTTGCGGGCCGCCTCCATATAGCGTGGATCGCGGCCCGGACCCGAGCCGCAATAGACACAAAGTTTCCTCGACGGTGCAGTCATTACAATCCTTGCGTGTGATAGAAAAGATGGGCGAAGCGGCAAATTGGCCGCAGCCAGTGTGCAGCGAATCTTTGCAGAAAGCCACCCGGAGCCTTATTAAGGCGGCGACCGGGACCTGGCGTAGGGGTCCAATCGCCACAGGTGCGGGTAGAAGATGGAACAGGACGGCTTGAGAATGAAGAATAACCCGCTCGCGATTTTCATCGGTCTGGCACTTGTCACATCGCTCGGGCTGGCTGGCGTCACCAAGGACCGCTGGTATCCGGCCGAGCCGCAGGCCTTGGCAACCGCTCCGGCCGATCCTGCTGCGCCCGCTCAGCCGGTAGCCGAAGCCACCGCACCCGCTGCGACTGAACAGGCTAAGGCACCCGCATCCGACCCGGCGCCGGCAACGACCGCGGAACAGGCTGCAGCGCCGGCCGAGACCCAACAGGCCGCGGCACCCGCGGCCGAACAGACTTCGGTACCGGCTGCTGAACAGGCCATAGCGCCTGCCGCCGATGAGGCCGCCGCGCCTGCACCGCCCGCTGCCCAAGTTGCCGCGGCAGCACCGGCCGAACCCGAAACCGCGGCACCCGCCGAACCCGTTGCCGAAGCCCAGCAGCCAGCCGCCGCCGCCGAAGAGCCGGGATTCGATACCGTGCGCATCGAAAAGACCGGCGAGGCCGTCATCGCCGGCCGCGCCGTGGCCGGATCGGACGTCGTCATCAAGCTCAATGGCCAGCCGATCGGCGGCGCCACGTCCAACCAGGATGGCAATTTCGTCGTTGTCCCCGAGCAGCCGCTGCAACCGGGTACCGGCGCCCTGACGCTCGAGGTGAAGCCCGCCGGTGCCGGCGCCTTCCGGCAGGCGGGCGAGACCGTCGCCGTCGCCGTGCCGGAACAGCCGCAGCAGGAGGCGATGGTCGCCGTGGTTTCGCCGGACCAGCCGACCCAGGTCTTGCAGACGCCGGAGGCAGCCGCGGCACCCGAAGCAACCGATACCGCCGCCGCACAGCCTGAGGCGGCGGCCCCGGCCGAAGCTCCGGCAAAGCCCGCAACCGCCGTAAGCCTCGATGCCGTCGATTACGACAGCCAGGGCAACATCATGTTCTCGGGCCGCGCCAGTGCCGGCGCCGCGGTCAGGATTTATGTCGACAACGCCGCGATCGGCGAGGCCAAGACCGGTGGCGATGGCCGCTGGAACTTCGCGGGTGCGGCCCAAATCGCGCCCGGCAATCACACGCTGCGCGCCGACGAGATCGATGCCGCGGGCGCGGTGGCAAGCCGCATCGAACTGCCCTTCTTCCGTGAGGAGGCCGCGAAGGTTGCCGCTGCGGAGCCGGTAGCGCCCGCCGTGACGGCACCGGACGCCCAGCCCGAAGCGCCTGCGGTTGAGACTCCCGTTGTAGAGACTCAAGTTACCGCAGTCGCGGTACTCGAGCCGCAGCCGAAGCAAGGCCGCATCGTCATCCAGCCCGGCAACAATCTGTGGCGGATTTCGC
>JANMQB010000050.1:0-1549 GCA_031370155.1 Hyphomicrobiales bacterium
ATTGAGCAGCAGCGAAAAAGACACCGCTCCCTCCTCCGGCGGCGGCGGATTGCCGCCATGGATGTGCCACAGCGGATTGAGCAGCCGGTCCTTCACATCCTGCCGGACATAGGCCTGCTGGAACTGGGCATATTCGTCGACGGAGCGCGGGATCACGTCGAAATAGAGTTTCTTCGCCTCGCGCGGGCGGTTGTACATGAAGAGCGACAACGAGGCGGGATCGGCATAGGTCAGCCACTCGCCGATGGTCAGGCCGTTGCCCCGCGACTTGGAAATCTTCTGGCCCTTCTCGTCGAGGAAGAGCTCGTAGTTGAAACCTTCCGGCGGCTCCGCGCCCAGCGCCCTGCAAATCTGGCTCGACAGCTTGACCGAGTCGATCAGGTCCTTGCCCGCCATTTCGTAATCGACGCCGAGCGCATACCAGCGCATGCCCCAATCCGGCTTCCACTGCAATTTGCAGCGGCCTCCGGTGACCGGCGTTTCATGGGCCTTGCCCGTCGCCGGATCGCGCCAGACGATCGAGCCGGCATCGAGCTTTCGCTCCTCGATCGGCACTTGCATGACGATGCCGGTCTCGGGATGAATGGGCAGGAAGGGCGAATAGGTCTGCGAGCGCTCCTCGCGGAGCGACGGCAGCATGATCTCCATGATCGCATCGTAGCGTTCGAGGACGCGCAGCAATGCCGCATCGAAGCGGCCCGAGGTGTAATATTCGGTCGAGCTTGCGAACTCGTACTGGAATCCGAACTGGTCGAGGAAGCGCCGGAGCATCGCGTTGTTGTGATGGCCGAAGCTCTCGTATTTGCCGAAGGGATCGGGAATCCTGGTGAGCTGGCGGCCCAGATGCTTGTGCACCATCTCCTTGTTGGGGATGTTGTCGGGCACCTTGCGAAGACCGTCCATGTCGTCGGAGAAGCACAGGAGCCGCGCCGGCAGATCGCTGAGCGTCTCGAAGGCGCGGCGCACCATGGTGGTGCGCGCCACTTCGCCGAAGGTGCCGATATGGGGCAGCCCCGAGGGCCCGTAGCCGGTTTCGAACAGCACCTCCTGCTTGCCGCTTTTCCCGGCCCGCGCCACCAGCTTGCGGGCCTCCTCGAAGGGCCATGCCTTGCTTTCCTGTGCGGCGGCGCGAAGGGCGGGATCGGCGGGCATGTTGAAAGGTTCCCGGAATGAAACGCGGGTCTGTTTAGGAAGGGGGGCGGCCGGCGTCAATGCTGCGCCCATAAGGCACAGGCTGGTTCGTTCCCGCCGCACCGCCATTGCTAAGGCAATTTGTCTCAGTCCAAGTGGAGTACGCTTTATCCCGCATATTTCTTCAGGAACGCCACGGTGCGGGTCCAGGCGAGATCGGCTGCCGCCTTGTTGTAGCGGGCGGCGTTGGTGTCGTTGTTGAAGGCGTGGTTGGCGCCTTCGTAAAGATAGAGTTCGTAAACCTTGCTATTCGCCTTGAGCGCTTCCTCGAAGGCGGGAATGCCGGCATTGATGCGCTCGTCGAGTCCGGCATAGTGCAGAAGCAGCGGCGCCTTGATGTTTTCGACGCCCGTTTTCG
>JANMQB010000318.1:0-3895 GCA_031370155.1 Hyphomicrobiales bacterium
GTCGTTGGTCTTGATGTCCCACAGGCGGCATGAGTCGGGGCTGATCTCGTCGGCCAGCACGATGCGCATCATGTCGTTCTCGTAAAGCCTGCCGAACTCGATCTTGAAATCGACCAGCTTGATGCCGATGCCGAGGAACAGGCCGGTGAGAAAATCGTTGATGCGGATCGACATGTGCATGATGTCGTCGATTTCCTGGGGGCTCGCCCAGTTGAAGGCGGTGATGTGCTCTTCCGACACCATGGGATCGCCGAGCTGGTCGTTCTTGTAGCAGAACTCGATGATCGAGCGCGGCAGGGCCTGGCCTTCCTCGAGCCCCAGGCGGCGCGACAGGGAACCGGCCGCGACATTGCGCACCACGACCTCGAGCGGGATGATCTCGACCTCGCGCACCAACTGCTCGCGCATGTTGAGGGAGCGGAGGAAATGGGTGGGCAGGCCGGCGTCGTTGAGCTTGGTGAAGATGAATTCGGAAATGCGCTGGTTGAGCACGCCCTTGCCTTCGATCACCGCCTTTTTCTGGGCGTTGAAGGCGGTGGCGTCATCCTTGTAGTGGACAATGAGGGTGCCGGGCTCGGGGCCCTCGTAAAGAATCTTGGCCTTGCCTTCGTAGATACGGGTGCGCCGGCTGTTCATCTGTATTATCCTCATCAAAACCCTTATCCACCTTCGCCCAGCATAGACCGCGAAGCGCACTCATACCAACAATGTAGCGAAAACGCGGCGAGTCGCATGGCCGGCACCCCGGAACCGGGGCCTATTACAGGACTCTATTGCGGCGCACAATGGGCGATGGGACGTTGATTTGGCCCGTTGCACTGGCTATTTCAAGCACCCAGGAGCCAACAGGAGATTTGCATGACCACGTTCGACAAGCGCGAGGAAGGTTTTGAGAAAAAATTCGCCCTCGACGAGGAGCAGAAATTCAGGGCCATGGCCCGGCGCAACAAGCTTCTGGGACTTTGGGCGGCGGAGAAAATGGGGTTAACGGGCGCCGACGCCGATGCCTATGCCAGGGAAGTGGTGATGGCCGACGTGGAGGAGGCGGGCGACCACGACGTGTTCCGCAAGGTGCGGGGCGATTTCGACGCCAAGAAGGTGGCGCAGTCGGACCACCAGATCCGCCGCACCATGGATGAGCTGATGCAGACGGCGGCCGACCAGATCAAGGCGGGCAGCTAGGTGGCAGCCGCCCATTTCGACCTGCGCGCGCGGCTCGCCGGGCCTGAGCCTTTGCTGTTTTCGTGGATGTCGATGCCGGGCGGAAACCTGGCGGGCCAGATGGCCAGGCTGCCGATCGAAGGCGTCTGCCTCGACATGCAGCACGGCATGATCGGCTTTTCCGACGCCGTGCCGATGATCGCGGCGATCAATGGGGCGGGCCGGCCGGCCATCGTGCGAATCCTGTGGAACGAGCCGGGGCTGGTGGGCCAGGTGCTGGATGCGGGGGCCGTGGCGGTGATCGCTCCCATGGTGAACAGCAAGGCGGAAGCGGAAGCACTGGTGAGGGCCGCGAAATATCCGCCGATGGGGGCGCGGAGCTGGGGCGGCTACACGGCCTTGCAGGCCTCGGGGCTCACACCGGCGGAATATCTCGCCCAGGCCAATAGGCTGACCCAGGTCTTCGCCATGATCGAAACCGAGGAGGCGCTTGCCCGGGTGGACGAGATCGCGGCGGTCAAGGGGCTCGACGGCCTGTTCGTGGGACCGAGCGATCTGTCGATCACGCTCTCCAAGGGGGCGGGCATCGACAAGACCGGGCAGGCGACGCTCACCGCCATGAAGAAGATCGCCGAGGCGGCGCGGCGCAACAATCTGGTGGCCGGCGCCTTCGGCGGCAATGCCGATGTGGTCAGGACCTATCTCGAACTCGGCTACCGCTTTATCGCGGCGGGGGTCGATGCCGACATCCTGCAGGCGGGGGCGGCGGCACTCGTCAAGGCCATCAAGGGCGTTTGACCGCGCCACGCTTTCGCGCGAAACTGAATGGATCATGGACCAGCGCGCGCCCCTCATCACCGGCCACGAGGACATTCTCGACAGGCTTGCCGACATCGCGCTCAGTGCCGGCGGGATTGCGGCGCAGACCGACAAGTATTTCACCAACACCAGCCGCATCGTGGCGGCGAACGGCGACGCGCAAGTCACCTTCGCGGTGTTCATGCGGCGGCGCGTGGTGGCGGCGCTTGAGCCCACCATCCGGCTGGTCAAGCGTTTCGTGCCCGAGGCGCTGATCCGGCGCTTCTACGAGGAGGGCGACATCGTGCCCTCGGAAAGCAAGATGCTGGAAATCACCGGCTCGATGGCGAAGCTTTCGGAGATCGAGACGCTGCTGTTGCAGAAGATCGGCTTTCCCTGCGTCTCCGCCAACAACGCCTATGAGATGTGCCGCGCCATTCCGGGAGCGGGTTTCCTCGACATGCATGCGCGCCATGCGAGCGGGGCGGAGATGAATATTCTCGCCGCCTATGGCGCGGCGGTGGGCAGTGCCGCGGCGAAGCGGGCCGATCCCAATGTCAAGGGCTTCATCGGCTCGTCGCAGGACCTGACGGCGCCGTTCTTCGGTCCGGGCGGCGGCATGGGCACCATGCCGCATTCGCTGGTGGGCTATACGGGCGGCGATGTGCTGGAAGCGATGAAGCTCTTCGCCCGCGACATTCCCGAGGCCGACACGCTGGTGGCGCTGGTCGATTACACCGGCGAGGAGGTGTCGGATTCGCTGCGCTGCGCCAAATGGTTCTACGAGGAGGCGAAGCTGCAGGCCAAGGGTAAGCGTTTCGGCGTGAGGCTCGACACCCATGGCGGCCGCTTCGCCGAAGGTCTCGATTACGAGAAGTCGGTCGACACCGTCGGGCACTGGCTGGGGGTTCAGGGCGAATACAATATCGTCGAGCAGGTTCTGGGGGGCCGCGCCTTCCAGCTCGATCCCAACAACATCCTGGTCGACAAGGTGCGCCGCATCCTGTTCGGCAAGGGGGTGTCGGTCGCCTCCATCATCCATGCACGGCTGGCGCTCGACCGGGCCGGTTACAAGCAGGCGCTGATCGTTGGCTCGTCGGGCTTCGATCCGCAGAAATGCCAGGTGATGGGCGCGGCACGGGCGCCGCTCGATATCGTCGGCACGGGGAGCTTCCTGCCCGCGACGCTCATCGAGACTTATGCCACCGCCGACATCATCGCCTATGACGGGGTGAAGCGGGTGAAGATCGGGCGGGAGTTTCTGTTCGATTGAAGGGAGTCTTCCGGTCTCATTGCTGCGCCCAGCAGGCGCCGGCACATGCACCCAAGCTGTTCAAGCAGGCTAGCAAGCACGAGCTGGATGCAACCGGCATCACCATCACCGACCAGTTTCGTTCAATCCTCGAAGAACTCGCCCTTGTCGGCGGTCTTATGGCAGGCGATGCAGTTGGCGGGCGATTTGATTTCGGGCCTGAGATAGCGCTTGGGGTTGATTTCGCTGTGACGACGCTTCCACCAGGGCAATTCGCTGATGCGCAACGGCACGTCCTCAGGCGCCACTCCCTTCAAAATCTTGATCATGCCGCCGCTGGCTGGAGCATCGGCAGCATTGGCCTTGAGGTAGGCGAGAATATCGGCCTGCACGTCGAGGGCGAGGCTGGCATCTTCGCCAAAATGATCGCTGAGGGTTTCCATGAGCTTCGTCCATGAACGCGTCGGCAGCATCTGGGCGGGATAGATCATGTGACAGGCGGAACATTCGGCGGCGGTGGCGGGATGGTCCGCCGGCGGCAGCCGGAGCGCCTGCGACGGGGTGGCGAGAAGTGCCGGGCTGATCAATGTTAGCAAAGCTGCAGACAGTCTGAACGGTTTCATCGGGGGGTTCCTTACAAGCTCATGAGGTACGTGATGATATCGCCTTTTTCCGTGGCGGTGC
>JANMQB010000109.1:0-1663 GCA_031370155.1 Hyphomicrobiales bacterium
GTGGCCGGCCCCGGCACGCCCACATGGATGGGCAAATCGATGCCTTCGGCCCGCACGGCCTTGGCCCATTCGGCCACCGGCCCCGCCTCGAACAGGAATTGCGTGGCAATGAAGCCCGCTATGCCATGGTCCGTGAGCCAGGCCTGCTTTTCTTTAAGCGCCGCGATCAGCGCCGCCTCGCCGTGATGCCTGGTGATGTCGGTGTTGCCTTCCGGGTGGCCGGCCACGCCGATGCGCGCAACACCATTGGCCTCGAACACGCCGGTTTCGAGAATCTGGATCGCCGAGTCGTAGACACCGACGGGGTGCGGCGCGCCGCCGCCAAGCACCAGCATTTCAGTGGCCCCCGCCTCCTGGGCAAGCGCCCCGATGCGGGCTTGCAGATCGGCGAGATCACGAACGAAGCGGGCCGGCACATGCGGCACGGGATCGAGGCCCGCCTGGCGGAGCGCCTTGGCTGCCGCGATCTGGCCCGCCCCATCGGCGGGATCGATAAGTGCTATGAACACGCGGGTCCCGGGCTTGAGCCGTTCGCGCAGGAAGCCCACCCTGTCGATCTGCCTGGGCGTGATCTCGAGCGACAGCCGCTCAAGGAAGGCGGAAGCGGGATCAAGCGTCATGACGGCGGCGGCTTTGCTGTGGCGGAAGGGGGCGTTCAATGGCGGGCTCCATCGGTCGAACGTCCGCACCATGGGTGAGTCACGGCAAGCCCGCATGAATATTTGCGACAGCGCCATTGCGAATGCGACTGACGCCCGGGAGCCCACGTCGTTTTCAGACTGCGACATGACGCGGATGGACAGGGGCTGAAAACTGCGGCAGACAGGCCGCCGACGGAGCCTCAGCCCATGTTCGGCGACAAGCCCAACGAACTGCCGCAGCATTTCGCCCTCATCATGGTGCCGGAATTCACCATGATGCCGGTCACCTCGGCGATCGAGCCGTTGCGCATCGCCAACCGGCTTTCCGAAAAGGCGCTCTACAAGTGGACCATGCATTCGGCGGACGGCAAGCCGGTCGCCGCCTCGAACGGCATCCTCGCCATGGTCGACGGCGATCTCGAGGCCATCCCGGCGCATTCCGTCGTCATCGTCTGCGGCGGCCTCAACGTGCAGCACCATGCCGACAAGCGGCTGACCGCATGGCTGCGCAAGATGTCGCGCAAGGGCGTCGACATCGGCGCGGTGTGCACCGGCGCCTATCTCTTGGCCGAGGCGGGGCTGCTCGACGGCCACAAATGCACCATCCACTGGGAAAATCTGCCCGGCTTCTCCGAGGCTTTCCCCGACATCAATATCACCGGTGGCCTGTTCGAGATCGACCGCGACCGCTTCACCAGCGCCGGCGGCACCACGGCGCTGGACATGATGCTGACCATGATCGCCAGCCAGCACGGGCCCGATCTTGCCTCGCAGGTGGCCGAAGGCATTTTGCATTCGCCGATCCGCCACCACAGCGAGCATCAGCGCATGTCGCTGCCCGCCCGCATCGGCGCGAGGCATCCCAAGCTCGTCGGCATCATCGAGGAGATGGAAGAGAATTTGGAGGAGCCGCTGTCGCCAAGCCTCTTGGCCAAGCAGGCGGGGCTGTCGACGCGCCAGCTCGAGCGCCTGTTCCGGCGCTATGTCGACCGATCGCCTAAGCGCTACTACCTGGAACTCCG
>JANMQB010000141.1:0-7779 GCA_031370155.1 Hyphomicrobiales bacterium
CGTGTTTGTTCTCGCCATCATGTCGGTTGCCGGCCATTGGCCGTTCCCGCAACTGCTGCCGGAACATTTCAGTGCGGACGCCTGGCGCCAACTCATCGCCGCGCCGGCACCCGCCCATGCCAGTCTGATGCTCGCAATCGCCACGTCGGCAAGCGCCTTGGGGCTCGCCATTCTGTGGTTCGAGACGGCAAGCGAAGGCTTCGACCGTTTCGTCACCTTTGCCGCGATCGCCGCTCTCGGCCTTCCGGCCCTGCTCATCGCCGGCGGCCAGTACCGGCTGTTCCTCGCCCTAGGCCTCACCGGCACCGCGACGGGTCTGTTCCTCGCCCATCTGGCTTTCGTCTTCGCCTATGTGTTCATCGTTCTCAAAGGCCCCTATCGCGCCTTCGATCCGCGTTACCGCGCCGTTTCCCTCGGCCTCAACACGACCCGCCTGCGCTTCTGGCTGCGCATCAAGGCGCCGCTCCTCAAGCCGGCCCTCCTCGCGGCAGGAGCGGTCGGCTTCGCCGTCTCGATGGTGCAATTCGTGCCGGCGCAATTGGTCGCCGCCGGCCGCTACTCCACCCTGCCGATGGAGGCGGTGACGCTGGCCTCCGGCGGCAACCGGGGGCTCACCGCCGTCTTTGCGCTCGCCCTGGCGCTGCCGCCCGCCCTTGCCTTTCTGGCCGCGGCGTGGTTCGGACGGCCACGCTGGGGACGGTCATGGATCTGAATCTCGAAAATGTTGCGATCCGGCTCGACGGACTGCCGCTGATCGGCCCCTTCTCGCTCACGGTTCCGGCCGGCGGCATCGTGACGCTGATGGGGCCGAGCGGCTCCGGCAAGTCGTCCTTGCTTGCCTATATTGCCGGCGATCTCGAACCTCCATTGGAGGGCCGTGGCCGCATTCTCCTCGGCGGCGCGCCTCTCGATGACATGGCGCCGGAAGCCCGCCACATCGGCCGGCTGTTTCAGGACGATCTGCTGTTTCCCCATCTGACGGTCGCCGAGAACCTGCTCTTCGGTCTGCCGCGCGGTCCCCGCCCCGAGCGCCAAACCCGGATGCGCGCCGCCCTCAGAAGCGCGGAACTCGACGGCTTCGAGAACCGCCCGCCGCACACGCTGTCGGGCGGCCAGCGCTCGCGCATCGCCCTGTTCCGGGCGCTTATCGCCAATCCCAATGCCATGCTGCTGGACGAGCCCTTCGCCAAGCTCGACGCCGAACTCAAAAAGACGATGCGGGCTTATGTGTTTTCGCATCTCAAGGAACGCGATATTCCAACGCTGCTGGTGACCCACGACCGCGAGGACGCGCCAAAGGGCGGCCTGGTGCTGCGCATCGGACGCGACGGCGAGGTGAAACATGATTGACCGCTATGCACTGGCAATTCTCAAGCCAGCCGCCGACGCCGCGGCGCGGCGGCTGGCGGCGAAGGGATTCAGCGCCGATCAGGTGAGTCTCACGGGCTTTGCCATAGGCCTGCTGGCGGCGCTCGCGATCGCCCTCGGCTTTCCCACGCCCGCCATCGTGCCATTGCTTCTGAACCGCGCGTTCGACGGGGTCGACGGAGCCATGGCGCGGCTTTCGCCCGCAAGCGACCGTGGCGCCTTTCTCGATATCGGCCTCGACTTCCTGTTCTACGCCGCCAGTCCGCTCGCCTTCGGGCTCGCCGATCCCGGCAACAACGCTCTCGCCGCCGCCGTGCTGCTGGCGGCTTTCGTCGGCACCGGCACCAGCTTCCTCGCCTACGCGGTGATCGCCGAAAAGCGCGGGATGAAGAGCGAGGCCTATCCCACCAAGTCCTTCTACTATCTGGGCGGCCTGACCGAGGGGGCGGAGACGATCGCCGCCTTTCTCGCCATGTGCTGGTGGCCGCAGCACTTCGCGGCGATCGCCTATGTCTATGCCGCCCTGTGCACGGTGACGACTGTCACGCGGCTCTGGGCGGGCTGGCAAGCCTTCGGCGGCGACGCTCGCTCATGATGCTGCACAGGACGGCGGCAAGAACCAGCGCCAGCGCGATGGCATCGCCGGCGCCGACCGGCCGCGACAGCACATAGGCGATGAGGGCAGTGGAGAACACCGGCTCCATGAAGCTCAGGCCCGCCAGTAGCACTGGGTCGCCGTGGCGGGCGCCGATATCCCAGGCAAGATTGGCAAGCCCCACCGGCAGGATGCCGGCGGCGGCCAGGCGCAGGATTTCGACGCCGGGCGCGGTTCCCGTCTCGAAGCCGAGAGTGATGATCCAGCAGACGGCGGCGCTGAGCCCGACAAAGGCGATCATGGCATCGTGCGGACCCGACGGAACGCGGGTCCTGAGTGCTGAATAAATCGCCCAGCTCAGTGCCGCGAAAAGCGCCAGCAGCACCGGCAGTTCAAACGATATCTCAGCACCCTTCGAGACCAGAACCGCCACTCCGGCAAGGCCGAAGACCATAGCGAGTCCGTCGAGCCAGGTGGCGCGGGCGACGCCGAAGACAACGATGAAGACCACCATGAAGGCCGGCCAGGTGAGCGAACCGATATTGACGGTGACCGGATTGCCGCCCAGCGCCAGCGCCAGCACAAAGAAGCAGTTGCTGCCGAACAGGCCAACAAAACCCAGCGCCAGCGTCGGCAGCGGAATGGTCAAGAGATCGCGTAGGCCGCCGCCCGTGAGCAGGCGGCGCGCCAGCAGCGTGGCGGTGGCCGAGGAGAAGATGATCGCCGTCGCCAGGAACGGCGGTGTTGCACTGTTGGCGGCGACCAGCACGCCGTAACAGGACCACGACAGGATGGCGAAGAGGCCGAGTGCCGTGCCGCGTGCCTTGGTCATCGCCGTTCGAACTCCGCCGCTGAAAGAATTTCTTCACTCTAGCCGCGGAAAATTCTTGAAACGACTCGGATTTTGACTCATATATCTCGCGCCCAAAGTCGCACGTGCCTAAGGGATACTCCCAAAGCAACGACGGTGCGGGCCTTGTTAGTGTCTACCGGCTCCCTCCAAAGGCCGGGGTTACTGAAGAGGCACCACTTTCATTGCCGGCAGTGCGGTTGGGAACTCCCAATCAAGCCAAGGCGAGAACCGGAACGCGCCAAGCGCATCCACGTCTCCACCGCGTGGTTACGCCAGCCGGACCGGCAAAGGCAAAACTCTTGTGTTGAGGAGATTCCGCCAATGGCCGCCACCGCCCGTATTCTCGACTTCCTCCGCGACCGACGTCCCGAGGGACCCTGCCTCGTCGTCGATCTCGATGTCATCGCCAAGAACTACAAGTCCTTCGTGCGCGCCATGCCGGACACGCGCATTTTCTATGCGGTCAAGGCCAATCCGGCGCCGGAAATCCTCAAGCTGCTGGCCAGGCTCGGCTCCTCCTTCGACACCGCTTCGCTGCCGGAAGTTGAAATGGCGCTGGCGGCGGGGGCGACCCCCGATCGCATCTCCTTTGGCAACACCATCAAGAAGGAGCGCGACATCGCGCGCGCCCATGCGCTCGGCGTGACACTCTACGCCGTCGACTCGGTCGAAGAGGTCGAGAAGATGGCCCGGGCCGCGCCCGGCGCTCGCGTTTTCTGCCGCATCCTCACCGACGGCGCCGGCGCCGAATGGCCCTTGTCGCGCAAGTTCGGCTGCGATCCCGAAATGGCGGTCGAGGTTCTGGCCCGCGCCCATGCGCTCGGCCTCAATGCCTATGGCGTCTCCTTCCACGTCGGCTCGCAGCAGACGCGGCTCGCCGCCTGGGACGAAGCGCTCGGCGAAGCCAAGGCGATCTTCGATGGGCTCGCCACACGCGGCATCGTGCTGTCGATGGTCAATCTCGGCGGCGGTTTCCCGGCGAAATATCTGAAACCCGTGCCGGGCACCGGCGTCTATGGCAACGCCATTCACGATGCCCTCACCAAGCATTTCGGCAACGCCATTCCCGAAACCATCATCGAGCCGGGCCGCGGCATGGTCGGCAGCGCCGGCGTCATCAAGGCGGAAGTCGTGCTGGTGTCGAAGAAGCACGCCAACG
Organism: Hyphomicrobiales bacterium; assembly: GCA_031370155.1. GTDB lineage: Bacteria > Pseudomonadota > Alphaproteobacteria > Rhizobiales > Aestuariivirgaceae > Aestuariivirga. The sequence continues at coordinate 3,976 of JANMQB010000141.1, forward strand.
ACAATGTGCGTTGGGTCTATCTCGACATCGGCAAGTTCGGCGGCTTGGCCGAAACCATGGAAGAGGCGATCCGCTACCCGCTGATCACCGCCAGGGACAAGGACGCCAAGGCGCCGTGTGTCGTCGCCGGGCCCACCTGCGATTCGGCCGACGTGCTCTACGAGAAGACGCCCTACGACCTGCCGGTGACGCTCACCGTCGGCGACGAGGTGCTGATCGGCTCGGCCGGGGCCTACACGACGACCTATTCGTCGGTGGCCTTCAACGGCTTTGCGCCGCTCCAGGCCTACGTCATCTGAACCCCCCGCCACAGTCGCGTAACCCATGGAGGCCCCGTTGGTCACCATCCGCCCCGAACTTGAGTCCGATCGCGCCCAGCGCGAGGCGCTGCTTGACCGCGCCTTCGGCCGCGGCCGCCGCCGCAAGACTTCGGAACGCCTGCGCCAGGGCCGGCGCCCGTCGCCGGGCCTTGCCTTCTCCGCGGTCGATGCCGAGGGCCGTCTCGCCGGCAGCATCCGCCTGTGGGATGTGGTCGCGGGCTCGGCTGGCCCCGCCTTGCTGCTCGGGCCGCTCGCCGTCGATCATCGCTGGCGGAAGCGCGGCATCGGCAAGGCGCTGATGGCCCAGGCGCTGGCCGAGGCGAAAGCCCGCGGCCACGGCGCCGTGCTGCTGGTGGGTGATGAGCCCTATTACGGCCGCTTCGGCTTCTCGGGTGAAGCGGTCGCCGATCTGCATCTGCCGGGACCGGTCGAGTGCCACCGCTTCCTCGGCCTTGAACTGCGCTCCGGCGGGCTCGCCGGCGCCGAAGGCCTGGTCGCCGTCGGCGGACGCAGGGAAACGGCGAAGCGCCGAGCCGCCTGAAAAAACAAAACCACGGCCGGCGCGGTGCCGGCCGCGGAGTTCATGTCGTCGTTCCGGTCAGGCCTTGATCTTGTGCGCCATGGCGAACTCTTCCTCCGGCGAGAGGATGAGCTTGTGGCGGCCGACCAGCGCGAAGTAGACGATGGCGATGGCGAACCATACGATCACCCAGATCACGCCCTTGGAGAAGTTCACATCCTGCACCTGGTAGAGCAGCGTCACCACCGCGATGACGATGGTGACGATCGCACCGGCGTTGCCGAAGGGGCTGACATAGGGCCTCTCGATATTGGGCTGGTTCTTGCGCAGCATGATGAAGGACACACCCTGCAGGATGTAGGACAGCATGGCGCCAAACACCGCCATGTTGAGCAGCACGCTGCCGATCAGGGAGCCCGCCTTCTCGCCGCCGAGCGCAAACCACATGACCATCATGATGGCGAGCCCGACGATGGAGCCCACGATCATGGCGATATGTGGCGTCTTGTAGGTCTCATGGGTGACGGACAGGCCGGCCGGAAAATAGCCCGCCCGCGACAGCGAGAAGATCTGCCTGCCTTGCGCGAACAGGATGGTGTGGAAGCTGGCGATCAGGCCGAGCAGCGCCACGAGGCCGAGCGCAACCGCCCCCGTGTCGCTGAAGATAGCCCGGAAGCCGTCTAGCAGCGGCTCGCCAGAGGTCCCGAGCTTGTGGGAGCCGACACCCACCACCGAAGGATTGAGCAGCACGATCATGAAGGCCGAGACGATCAGCGTCAGCATGCCGAGGATGATGCCCTTCGGCATGTCGCGTTTGGGGTCGACTGATTCCTCCGCCGCCAGCGGCAATTGCTCGATCGCCAGGAACAGCCACACGGCGAAGGGCAACGTCGCCAAGATGCCGGAAAAGCCCATGGGGAACATCGGTCCGTTGCCCTCGGGCAGTTCTGAACCGTCGGGGGCGATATTGAGCGCCCAGCGGCTGAAATCCATGTTGGGAATAGCGCTGAACCAGAATACGATCAACACCGCCAGCGAGGCGAGGGTCACCACCAGCGTCACCCGGAAGGACAGCGCAACGCCGAAGATATTGAGCACCAGGAATATGATATAGGTGGCGATCCACCAGATTGGCGGCCAGACGCTGGAATCCGGAAAGGCGACCGACCATATGCCGCCCATGTAAGAGCCGATGAAAAATGCGATGACCGCCGGCGTCACCACATACTCGACGTTTTCGCACAGGCCAGTGATGAAGCCGCCCCATGGACCCATGGCGGTGCGGGCGAAGGAGTAGGCCGCTCCCGTGTGCGGCAGCGCCGGGCTCATTTCGGCGATGCAGAAGACCAGTCCAAGATACATGATGGCGATGATGATGCCGGCCACCAGCACGCCGCCCCAGCCGCCGGTCGCGAAGCCGAAATTCCAGCCGGAAAAGTGGCCGGAAATCACGGCACCCACGCCCAAGGCCCACAGCGACCAGATGCCCGCGTAGCGCTGCAGTCCGCGTTTCTCGAAATAGTGGGAATCGGCCTTTTTATAGCTGACGCCACCGGCTTCATGAGTCATGTCGTTCTCCCTGCGGCCGGCGCCCGCATGCCGCGGTGCGTCGAGCCGTCCCCTCCGCTCAGGGGCTGAACGGAAATGATTGGTTTACCGTCTGCGGGGAGCCCCCGAATCCTCTAGCCCTTCCCCATGTGCATTGTGAGGCCCCGGCGGAAAGCCGTCAACTTAGCCTGTGGGAACTTGGTTGCAATGCAACAGAAGTTTGCAACTGCGTTATTGCGTGCGGCTCTGCCGCCGCAGCAGCAATTGCGCGGCGATGAGCAGCGCGAAGGAGGTCAGCAGCACCACGGTGCCCACCGCATTGATCTCTGGCGTGATGCCGCGGCGGATCGAGGAGAACACATAGATCGGCAGCGTCACGTTGGGCCCGGCGACAAAGAAGGCGATGATGAAATCCTCGAAGGAGAAGGTGAAGGAGAGCAGGAAACCGGCAAGGATCGACGGCGTCAGCAGCGGCAGCACGACCTGCCGGAAGGTTCCCAAAGGCGTTGCATAAAGGTCCTCGGAGGCTTCGACGAGGCTGCGGTCCATGCCCGAGAGCCTGGCCCGCACCAGCAGGCAGACGACCGCGATGTTGAACAGGACATGGGCCGCAACCACCGTCCATACGCCCATCTCGATCTTCCAGCCCCAGGCCGACAGCAGAACCGGATTGACGATGTTGAACAGCGTCACGAAGGCGATCAGCGTCGAAATGCCGATGACGATGCCCGGAACCATGATGGCGATATAGATCAGCGCATCGAAGACCTGCCTGAGCCAGCCCGAAACCCGCTCGAGCCCCAAAGCCGCCAGCGTGCCGATGATCGAGGAGAGGAAGGCGGTGGAGCCGGCGATGGTGATGCTGGTGGCGAGCGCCTCGACGATCAGCGGATTGGCGAAGGCCTTGCCGTACCACTGTACCGAGAAGCCCTGCCAGTCCATGGCGTAGCGTCCCGCATTGAAGGAGAAGAAAACGATGAGCCCGATCGGCGCATAGAGGAAGATGTAGATCACAGCCGCATAGATGCGCATGGCTATACCAGCGCCACGCGGCGCTCGCCGCCTTGGCCCAGGATGAAGCGCATATAGACGTAGATGGTCACGAACATGATGGCGACGAGGGCCACCGAGACGGCGGCGCCGAAGGGCCAGTTGCGCGACTGCAGGAAGAGATCGACCAGCGCATTGCCGATGAAGAAGACCATTCCGCCGCCCAGGAACTGCGGCAGGATGTAGTCGCCCATCAGCAGGATGAACACCAGCATGGAGCCGGTGGCGACGCCGGGCAGCGACAGGGGCAGCGTCACCTGGAGGAAACTCCGCCACGGTGTCGCACCCAGATCGGCGGAGGCCTCGAGCAGGCGCTTGTCGAGCTTCTCGAGGCTCACATAGATGGGCGGCACCATCAGCGGCAGG
>JANMQB010000155.1:0-1756 GCA_031370155.1 Hyphomicrobiales bacterium
CTTCGAGACGATGTGATCGACGACCTTCTTCTCGAAGATAGGGCCGCGGATCTCGACGAGGGCATTCGGGTTCTTGCGATAGAAGTCGAGAACCTGGCGCTGCTGGCCGGGGAACTGGCTGGCGCGGGCGATAAGGCCGTCGCGCAACTCTTCCTCGCCGACGGTGATGCCTTCCTTGTCGCCCATGGTGCCGAGGACGAGGCCGAGGCGGACGCGGCGTTCGGCGATGGCGCGATATTCCTTGCGGGCGTCCTCTTCGCTGGTGCCTTCGTCGGCAAAGCTCTTGCCCGCCCGCTGCATTTCGGCATTGAGCGCCTTCCAGATGCCGTTGAATTCGGCTTCGACCAGCTTCTCCGGCAGTTCGAAGCTGTATATGGCGTCGAGGGCATCGAGGACGTCGCGCTTCAGTTTCATCGCCGACATGCGGCCGAATTCCTCGCCCAGCCGGGTCTTGATCATGTCCTTGAGCTTGGCGAGGTCTTCGAAGCCCATCTTCTTGGCGAAGTCGTTGTCGATCACCGTTTCCTTGGGCGCCTCGACCGCCTTCACCTTGACGTCGAACTCGGCCGCCTTGCTGGCCAGCTGCTTGACGCCATAACTGTCGGGGAATGTTACCTTGACGTGCCTGTCCTCACCCGCCTTGGCGCCGGTCAACTGGTCCTCGAAGCCCGGAATGAACTGGCCCGAGCCGATTTCCAGCGCCACGCCCTCCGCCTTGCCGCCCTCGAAGACCTTGCCGTCTACCTTGCCCTCGAAATCGATGGTCAGGCGGTCGCCCTTCTCGGCGGCCGCAGTTTCCGGTTTGGCCGCGAAGTTCTTGGACTGGGCCGCGACGCGGCCGAGGGCCTCGCCGATATGCGCCTCCGTCACCTCGACCGCATGGCGGGTGAGTGCGATATCCGAGACATCCTTCAGTTCGAAATCCGGAATCACCTCGAAAGCCAGTGAAAATGAAAGGTCACCCTTGCCGTCCATGATGGCTTTCACTTCCGCCTCGTCCTGGGGCAGCTTCACTTCCGGCTGATAGGCGGGCTTCAGCTTGCGCTCGGCGAGGACCTGCTTCGACTGGTCGTCGATCGTCTTCTGCACCACTTCGGCCATGACCGACTTGCCATAGACGCGCTTCAGATGCGGCACCGGCACCTTGCCCGGCCGGAAACCCTTGATGTTGGCGCGCCCCGCCAGCTCGTGGAGCTTGGTGTTGAGCTCCTTGTCGAGCTCGGCGGCGTTGACGACGACCTTGAATTCGCGCTTCAGGCCGGCGCTCAGTGTTTCGGTAACCTGCATGTGCATCGCTCTTGTTCGGATGGAATCCAGTGGCGGCTTTAGAGCATGTTCCGCCAAAGTGCACGCACTTTGGCGACAAGAACGTGCTTCAAGCTAATGCCATGGCGCGCTTGGTGCGGGCGGAGGGATTTGAACCCCCACGGGTTTCCCCACAGGAACCTAAATCCTGCGTGTCTGCCAATTTCACCACGCCCGCGCGCTGCGGGTAGCATCGGGCCGTTGCAATCGGCGCGGTCTATAGCAGAGGGTATATGGCGATGCTAGCGGAGAAAATGCAGAAGCGTTTCAGCGGTAAGGACTTGACCGCGATGCCTCGCCGCCGCCTCTCCGTGCAGCCAGACCGCGGCGCGGGCGGCATCAAAGCCGCCCATGCCCTGGGCCAGGAGCCCCGTCACCATCCCGGCCAGCACGTCGCCGGAGCCGGCGGTCGCCAGCGACGGCGGCGCGTTGCCGTTGATGGCGGCGCGGC
>JANMQB010000327.1:0-2094 GCA_031370155.1 Hyphomicrobiales bacterium
CTGCGTGAAGAAGCCGCGATTGACGAAATAGTGGCATTCGATGCGCGCGAAAGCCAAGGCGAAACTGTCCGATCCGAATTCCTCGACACGCGCCGGATCGGGCAGCAGCGATATCGTTTTGCCCTCCCACTGGCTCCAGGCTCGCGCGCAGCCGAGCCGCTCTTGGGGGTCTTGGCCGGTCAGCCGCCGGTAATAGGCAGCGATCATGTCATGGCGTTCGGCGGGCGGGATTGGCGCCACATAGTCCTCCCAGGCATCGGGGAAGATGGCATCGGTCCCGCGCTGATAAAACCAGGCGATCTCGGAGCGGCGCAGCGTGAAAATGCCGCGCAGGATAAGTTCGGTTACCCTATGGGGGTGGGTCTCGGCATAGGCAAGCGCCAGCGTCGATCCCCAGGATCCGCCGAGAACCTGCCAGTTGTCAATCCCCAGGTGCTCGCGCAACCGCTCCATGTCGGCGACGAGATCCCATGTCGTATTTTCGGCGAGTTCCGCATGCGGTGTCGACTGGCCGCAGCCGCGCTGGTCGAATAGCACGATGCGGTAGCGTGAAGGATCGTGCAACCGCCGCAGGAAAGGCGTTATTCCTCCGCCCGGCCCGCCATGCAGGACCACGGCCGGCTTGCCGGCAAGATTGCCGCATTCCTCGAAATAAATTTCATGCAGCCCCGAGACTTTGAGCCGGCCCCTGCGATAGGGCTGGAGTTCGGGATAGAAAACGCGGCGTTCGGCCATGCTGGCGATTCTCCTCAACCAGTCCACAGTCGCAAATTCACCGTTGAATGTCTTTCCCTTTAGGTTCATCAGGCGCTGTCACACGTGGGTGTATAAGATAATAAACAAGCCATAGGGGATTGAAGTATGTTGCAGGAATTCAAGGCTTTTGCGCTCAAGGGCAATGCCTTTGACTTGGCCATCGGCGTGATTATCGGCGTTGCGTTTGGGAAAATCGTCGACGGTATCGTCAATTTGCTGATCATGCCGATCATTGGTGCTGTCACCGGCGGAGTGAATTTCGACAATTATTTTCTGCCACTGTCGGCGGCGGTGAATGCGGCCAACCTCGCCGATGCCCAGAAGCAGGGTGCGGTTCTGGGCTATGGCGCCTTCATTACCATCGTCATCAATTTTCTGATCATCGCCGTCATCCTGTTCCAGCTGGTCAAGGTCTCGAACCGGATGAAAAAGGCGGAACCGGCGCCGCCGCCGCCCGCACCCTCGGCCAGCGAAAAGCTGCTTGCTGAAATCCGCGACGCGCTGGTCAAGAAGAAATAGGCGTTTTACGCATGGCGCCCCTGGGACCTGGGTACTGGACACCCGGGTTTTTCTTTTGCTTTAAGCAGCTGCCATGATCCCGCAAGCGCTTCTCGATTCGATTACCCGCCAGGCCCGCGAAGAACCCGACAGCGGCATCGTCAAGGCCGCCATGTACGGCTTTGCCAAGCCGGGCGTCATTCCGCTGTGGTCGGGCGAGGGCAATGTGCCGACGCCTGAGCTCTTTTCGCGCGCGGCGATCGACAGCCTGCTCAAGGGCGAGACGTTCTACACCTGGCAGCGCGGCATTCCCGAACTCCGCGAGGCGCTCGCCCGCTATCACAGCCGCCATTTCGGCCGCAGCTTCGAGGCGGAAAACTTCTTCGTCACCAGCGGCGGCATGCAGGCGATCCAGACGATCATCCAGATGATCGCCGGCGACGGCGACGAGATCGTGCTGCCGACGCCCGCCTGGCCGAACTATGCCGGACCCTTGCGCGTCCAGGGCTCGCGGCCGGTGGAAGTGCCGATGGACTTCGAGAACGGCCGCTGGCGCCTCGACCTCGACCGGCTGTTCGCCGCCATCGGGCCGCGCACCAAGGCGATCTGCCTCAACTCTCCGTCCAATCCCGTGGGCTGGACGGCGACGCGCGAGGAACTCATCGCGGTGCGCGACGCGTGCCGCAAGCGCGGGTTGTGGATCGTCGCCGACGAGGTCTATTCGCGATTCTATTTCGGCGGGCCCAATGAGCCCCGCGCGCCGTCTTTTCTCGACATCTGCGACACCGGGGAAAAGCTGCTGCTTGCCAATACGTTTTCGAAAAATTGGGCGATGACCGG
>JANMQB010000191.1:0-2423 GCA_031370155.1 Hyphomicrobiales bacterium
CTCGCGGCGATGGGCTTGTTGCCAATTGGTTGCCAGACATACCTCGAAATCCGGGATTGATATCAAAGTTATTTATTTAATGGTGGAGCCAGGCGGAATCGAACCGCCGACCTCTTGAATGCCATTCAAGCGCTCTCCCAACTGAGCTATGACCCCTAGCCTTGGATGCGGGCCGCATGGGAGGGCGGCGAAGCGGGGCGGAACGTAGTTCCGCATGCCCGCCGAATCAAGCGAAAAGCGGTTTAGGGCTCCCCTTCTTCTTCCTTGCCGCCAGGCTGGCCGCCATCGATGAGGCCGGTGACGTGGTCGCCATCCTCCTCCTCCACGACCAGGAAAGTATCGTCCTCCTCGCCCGCGGCGGGTTCGGCCTCCTCGCCCAGATCGACGTCCTCGATGCCCGCAGTCTCGTCGTCGGGCGTTTCGGGTTCCTCGGCATCCTCGAGACTGACCAGCTCGACGTCGGCCGGCACCACTTGATCCACCACAACTTCGCGGGGCTTGGGCGGGGCGGGCGCGGCGGCGCCCGGGTAATCGCCCTTGGAAGGGAGAATTGCGGCCGCGACGAAAGTCGTTCCGCATTTCGGACAGACGATGGGGCTCTTGAGCAGGTCGTAGAAGCGTGCGGCGCAGGACGGGCATGTGCGCTTGGTTCCGAGTTCAGCTTTGACCACGGTCGATCCTTTCACGGACAGGCGATGCCTTGGGAATTGGCGGCTCCCATGCCACGGGTTCCGGCGATTGTCAAAAGCCATGATCGGGCAGGGGTGACAGGCGCGCGCCGCCCGTGTAACCAGAGGCTTGGAAACCGCAAGCATGCAGCAGAATCATCCTGTTCCTCTTGTCGCCCGCAAGGTTTCGGGTCTCAAGGGCATCATCCGCGTTCCCGGCGACAAATCCATGTCGCACCGGGCCGTGATATTGGGCGCCGTCGCCATCGGCGAGACCCGGATCAAGGGTCTGCTCGAGGCTGAAGACGTGCTCAATACCGCCAAAGTGATGACCGCCCTGGGCGCCAAGGCGGCGCGCGGCGAGGATGGCTTGTGGCGGGTGCAAGGGGTGGGGGTCGCCGGGCTCGCCTCGCCACGGGAACCGCTGGATTTCGGCAATTCGGGAACCGGTGTCCGGCTTGCCATGGGCCTGATGGCGACGACACCCCTGACGGCGCGCTGCGTGGGCGATGCGTCGCTGTCGAAGCGCCCAATGGGCCGGGTGATCACGCCGCTTGAGCAGTTCGGCGCCCGCTTCGAAGCCTCGGAAGGCGGCCGATTGCCGCTCACACTGCATGGCGCGAAAAACCCGGTGCCCATAACTTACACTGTGCCGGTCGCGTCGGCCCAGGTGAAATCGGCGGTGCTGCTCGCCGGCCTCAACGCGCCGGGCCGGACCACCGTCATTGAGCCCGCCGCCACTCGCGATCACACCGAGCGCATGCTCGCGGCATTCGGCGCGAGGCTGGCGGTCGAACAGAAGGACGATGGCCGCCACATCTCGATCGAAGGCCAGCATGAACTCACTGCCCAGGAAATCGAGGTGCCTGGCGATCCCTCTTCCGCCGCTTTCCCGCTGGTGGCGGCGCTGATAACCGAAGGTTCGGCCATCGTGATCGAAAACGTCATGCTGAACCCCACCCGCAACGGGCTCATCGAGACGCTCATCGAAATGGGCGCCGACATCAAGATCGGCAACCGGCGGGTAACGGGGGGCGAAGAGGTGGGCGATCTCAAGGTCAGGTCGTCGCGGCTGCACGGCATCCGCGTCAAGGCGGCGCGGGCGCCGTCGATGATCGACGAATATCCGATCCTGGCGGTGGCCGCCGCCTTCGCCGAAGGCACGACGCGCCTGGAAGGCCTCGAGGAATTGCGGGTTAAGGAGAGCGACCGGCTTGCGGCGGTTGAAGCGGGGCTGCAGGCCAACGGCGTCACGACCCATTCGGGGCCGGACTGGCTCGAAGTTTCGGGCGGCGGCGCGCCCGGCGGCGGCAGGGTTACTACTCACATGGATCACCGTATCGCCATGTCCTTTCTGATCATGGGCCTGGCCTCGCGCATCTTCACCACCATCGACGACGGCCGCTTCATCGCCAAGAGCTTTCCGGATTTCACCGGGCTGATGAACGGCATGGGCGCGCGGATCGCCGCCGAAATCAAATGATCGTCGCCGTCGACGGTCCGGCGGCGGCCGGCAAGGGCACCGTGGCGCGCGCCCTGGCCCGCCATTTCGGCTATCGTTTCCTCGATACCGGATCGCTCTACCGCATGGTGGGGCTTGGCGTGCTGCGCGCCGCCAAGGACCCGCATGACAAGGCGGCGGCGGTGGCCTGCGCCCTGGCGCTCGATACCGCGCAGTACAGCGATGCGGAACTCCGCGGCGAGGAAGTGGGGGCCGCGGCCTCGATCGTCGCCGTCATCCCCGAGGTGCGGCTG
>JANMQB010000193.1:0-3752 GCA_031370155.1 Hyphomicrobiales bacterium
GCGCATGTCGAACATGTGGGTCATAAAGGTAGCCGTCGGCCCGTCAGCGTAGCGTGGTGGATAAGTAAACTGGACGCCGTTGTCGGTAAGAACGATATGGATTTTGTAGGGAACGGCTTCGATCAAGGCTTCGAGGAAAGCTGAAGCTCTGCCGGTCTTCTTCACGAGTTGGACGAAGGCGAATTTGCTCGTGCGGTCAATGGCGACGTAGAGATAAAGCTTCCCTTCGGCAGTTTGCACTTCGGCAATGTCGATGTGAAAGTAACCAATGGGATAGGACTTGAACTTCTTCTTGTCTGGCTTATCGCCTTCCACGTCCGGCAACCGTGAAATGCCATGGCGCTGAAGACAGCGATGCAGGGAAGACCGTGTCAGATTCGGGATCGTGGCTTGCAGCGCATAGAGGCAGTCATCCAGCGGCAGCAGCGTGTGTCTTCGAAAGGCGACGATGATGGCTTCTTCTTCGACAGCCAGAACTGTGGACTTCGGGTCTCTTGGCCCAGTTGGCATGTCTGCGACAGTGGCTCGCTTCTTCCATTTGGCGACTGTCTTCTGGTTGATGCCGTGACGCTTGGCCAGCGCCCTCAGGCTCTCTTGACTATGCTGTATTGCTCGACGGACTGCCTCAGTCGTTGTGGCGCTGCCGTGAAGAACCTGGCCCATAGTGCATCCCTCCATTCCAGAGAAAATATTGCACCATCAAAATCCGGGATCAAACACCTAGAATAGAGGAAAGCGCTGAGTATCCGCAGGGACGGCCCGGATCACGAAGCGATTAGAATCGTGCTCTCCGGCGACCATCGCAGCGTGACAGGCTGGCCTTCGGACAATTGGTTGCCGCCGTTGTTCTGGACCATCACCTTGATCGTCTCGCCATCCCGATCGACGAAATAGGTGCTGCAATTGCCGGCAAAGATACGTTTGGCGATCCGTCCCGAAAGGACATTTGCCGCACGAGACCCGGCGGGCTTTGCAGCCGCGGCGATCTGGATGCGCTCCGGTCGCACCGCAAAGCTTGCCTTGGCGCCCGAGGCGAGGCCTTTGGCGGCCGTGATGGGCGTGCCATCGGGCAGGCGGATGCCGTTCTCCGTGACATCGCCGCGCATGATGTTGGCGTCCCCAAGGAAGGTCGCGGCGAATTCGCTCTTTGGGCTGTCGTAGATATCCTCGGGCGGGCCTTCTTGCACCAGGCGGCCATCGCGCAAAATGCCAATGCGGTCGCTCATGGTGAGCGCCTCCTCCTGGTCATGGGTCACGAAAATCGTGGTAATGCCTATCTCGCGCTGGATGCGCTTGAGCTCGATCTGCATATCGACCCTGAGTGCTTTGTCGAGCGCGCCAAGCGGTTCGTCGAGCAGCAGGACGCGCGGCTTGATGATGATGGCGCGGGCGAGCGCGACGCGCTGCCGCTGGCCGCCGGAAAGCTGGTGAGGCCGGCGCTCGCCGAGTGTGCCAAGCTGGACGAGATCGAGCGCATCCTGCACGGCCGCCATGATGGTAGACTTCGATTCACCCCGCACCGACAATCCAAAGGCGACATTGTCGGCGACGTTCATATTGGGGAACAGGGCGTAGCTCTGGAACACCATGCCGATGCGCCGTTTTTCAACCGGCACGCGCTCGACGCCCTCGCCGCCAATCCTGATGGTTCCTACGTCGGGAAAGTCGAACCCGGCGATCATCCTGAGCAGGGTCGTCTTGCCGCTGCCGGAAGGCCCGAGTAGCGCATAAAAGCCGCCGTCGGGAAAAACGATGGAAACGTCATCCAGCGCTTTGTGCGCGCCGAAGCTGTGCGAGACGTTCCTGACCTCCACTTCGGCCATTTATTTCTCTCCCCCAAATTTGAAAAACCGGGCGGCGATGAGCATGAGTCCCATGGAAAGCGTGATGATGATGGTGGAAACGGCGTTGATCTCAGGCGTGAATCCTTTGCGGATGGCCGCATAGATCTCAACCGGTAGCGTCGACTGGCCCGGCGTCGACAGGAAATAGGACACCACGAACTGATCAAACGAGACCGCGAAGGCGAACAGTCCGCCGGCAATGACGCCTGGCATGATCCAGGGCAGCGTCACACGCATCGTCACCTGCCACTGGTTGGCGCTGAGCGAGCGGGCAGCCTCCTCCAATTCCGGCGCGAAGGTCTGCAGCCGGGCCGAGACGACGACGATGACGTAAGGCAGCGCCAGCGCCACATGGCCAAGAAGGATCGCGTGAAGCCCGCGGCCGATGCCAACGCCGAAAAAGAAGATGAGCATCGCCGTACCGGTGATCAGCCAAGGTATGGCGATTGGCGGAAACAGCAGCGCCTGAAGGAATTTCTTGCCGCGGAATTCGTAGCGGAACAGCGCCAGCGACGCCGCTGTGCCAAGCATTGTCGAGATGATCGTCGTCATGACGGCGATTTCCAGGCTGTTCCAGGTCGCGGCCAAGAGCTGGGAATTGCGCGACAGGTCGACATACCAGGTGGTCGTCCATTCGAATGGCAACTGGTAGAAGGGCGAGGCGTTGAACGACATCAGCGCCATAATGACGATCGGAAGATAAAGGAAGGCGAGCAGCAGAACGATGTAGAAGCGTCCGAGGCCCTCGAGAATGCGAGTGACCGGCATCACGTCACCCTCCTGAGCACCGGCGAGGCGAGCGCCAGGACGACAAGCACGACCGCCAGCAGCACGAAGGAAAGTGCTGCACCCAGCGGCCAGTTGAAGACGGCGACGAACTGGTCTTCGATCACCGTGCCGTAGAAGGTACCGGTGCGTCCGCCGAGGATGCGCGGCTCCATGAAAGAACCGACGACAGGCACGAAGATCAGCACCGCACCTGCGACCAGTCCCGGCATGGACAGCGGGATGATCAGCCTTTTCAGTACCGTCAGTCGTGAAGCACCAAGCGAGCGGGCTGCCTCGATGAGTGAATCGTCGATCGCCTGCAGCGTCAGGTAGCAGGTCAGCACCATGTAGGGCACGTAGGAGTGCACCAGCCCGATGATGACGGCCGGATAGGAATACATGAGGTCGATATTGATTTTGAACGGCAGAATCGCGTTCAGCGCCGTGTCGAGAATGCCGCCTCCACGGAGCACCATGGCCCAGGAGAAGATGCGCACCAGCCCGTTGCTCCAGAACGGCAGGATGACCAGCAGAAAGATTGCCTCGCGGCTGCGGCCCTTCAACACTTTGGCAAGCACGTAAGCCGCCGGAAAGCCGATCAGGGCGCACCATAGCGTGACTTCGAGCCCAAGCCGCAGCGAGGAAAGCAGCAGCGTACCGTAGAGGCCCGTCGAGAAAAACGCAGTGTAGTTCTGCAGCGTCAGGGCCCAGTCTTTGCCCGACATGGGCATCTCGGTCAGGAAGGAGAAGAAGGCCATCGCCGACAGCGGCAGGAAGATCGCCACCGTAAGCCATAGATATGCAGGCGCGAGAAGGGGAAGTGCGGGCCCAATTCCCCTCCGCCCTGCAAGTTGTCCTGCCATGACCCTCCCTCCCCGCCGGCCATGCTGTTACTTCACATTGACCTTCAGCTCCTGCCAAAGCGCCAGATACTTCTCGCGCTGCTCGTCGGTAATGGCGGCCTGGAACTGGATGCGTGCCGTGACCTTGGGATCGCCCATCACCTTGCGGTTGAAGGAGTCCTCGGACAAGGCGGCGACTGCCTTGGTGTTGGCCGACACCGGCGCACCGACCTTGGTGACCCATTCCACGTAGAAGCCGGGATCAATCATGTAGTTGATGAAGGCCTCGGCGCCGGCG
>JANMQB010000200.1:0-2395 GCA_031370155.1 Hyphomicrobiales bacterium
GCCAAGCTGCCCGGTGCGGCGGAGTTGGCCTCGCGCCATGGCGGCAACGGAGCGGGCAAGGGCGGACTGCTCGGCATGCTGGGCGGCGGACTGATGGGCGGGCCGCTGGCGGCGATTTCCAAGCTTTCGGCGGCGGGACTCTCCATGGAGCAGATCAAGCAGCTGGGAGGCGTGACGCTCGACTACGCCAAGGAGAAGGCGGGGGCGGAACTTGTAAAAGATGTGGCGGGGTCGATTCCGGGTCTCGGCGGTTACGTGTAGAGTGGGGCATGAGCCTGACACCACCTGCAACGGACTTTCCGGCGGCCTCCCGCGAGGACTGGCTGAAGCGGGTCGCCGCCGTGCTGAAAGGCGCGGACTTCGAAACACTGGTGTCGAAGACGGCCGACGGCATCGCCATCGAGCCGCTCTATGGCCGGGCTCAGGGCCCGCGCGCCGAGCGGGCGGCACATGCTCCGTGGACGGTTTCTCAGCGCGCCGATCATCCCGATGGAGCCCGCGCCAATCTCCAGGCACTCGACGATCTCGCAAACGGCGCGACGGGACTGACGCTGACCTTCAAGGGGCGCGCGTCGGCGCGGGGCTTCGGGCTGGCGGCGAAGGATTTGTCGCGGGTTCTCGACAAGGTGGCGCTGCATGCAATCGCACTCCGCCTCGACGGCGGTAAACCGGAAGCGAAGGCGCTGGCCGCGATGATCGCCAAGCAGCCGATCGATCCCGGGCGGCTCGATGTGTCATTCGGATTGGCGAGCGCGGAATTGGCGGGCGAACTCGCGGCGCAAGGGTTTCGCGGGCCATTCCTCGAGGCCGACGGCCGACCCTGGCATGACAAGGGTGCAACGGAAGCGCAGGAACTCGGCGCGGTTCTGGCGATGGCTGTTCAGCATTTGCGGGCCCTGGAAAGACCGGCGCCCGGCGTCACTCTGGCGGCGGGCCAGGACATGTTCCTGACCCTTGCAAAGTTTCGCGCCATGCGGCTTCTGTGGAGCCGGGTGCTAGAAGCAAGCGGATTGCCCGATGAGCCGCTGCGCATTCATGCCGAAACAAGTTGGCGCATGATGGCGAAGCTCGATCCACACAGCAACATCCTGCGCGCCGTGGCGGCCGTGTTCGGGGCCGGGCTCGGCGGGGCGGATTCGATCTGTGTACTGCCTTTCTCGCTCGCCCAGGGCCTGCCCGATGCCTTCGCAAGGCGGGTGGCGCGCCATGTGCAGACCGTGCTGCTGGAGGAATCGAATTTGTGGCGGGTGGCAGATCCGGCCGCGGGCTCGGGCTATGTCGAGCACCTCACGCAGTCATTGTGCGAAAAGGCCTGGGGCGTGTTTCAGAGGATCGAGAAGAGCGGCGAATGGCCAGAGCCCGACGCGCGATCGGTGCCGGGCCTGCCTATCATCGGCACGCGTGCATACCGGCTCCAAAAGGAGCATGCGGCGGCTGTGGAGAGTGTCGCATGAGCCGGATTGCGGATTTTTCGTCAATTCCATTCAATCCGTCATCTTCACGCGGAGAAATGGGTCCCGGCTTTCGCCGGGATGACGGACAATGGGAGAGCGCAGAAGGAATTGCTGTCAAGCCGAGTTACACGGCGGAGGATACGCGCGGGTTCACCGAGTCCTTCCCCGGCATCGCGCCCTTTCTGCGCGGGCCCTATCCCACCATGTATGCAGCGCAAGCCTGGACGATCCGGCAATATGCGGGCTTCTCGACGGCGGAGGATTCCAATGCCTTCTACCGGCGCAATTTGGCGGCCGGCCAGATGGGGCTTTCGATCGCCTTCGATCTCGCCACCCATCGCGGCTACGATTCCGATCATCCCCGCGTTGCCGGCGACGTCGGCATGGCGGGGGTGGCGATCGATTCGATCTTGGACATGCGCACCCTCTTCGACGGCATTCCGCTCGACAGGATGACTGTCTCGATGACCATGAACGGCGCGGTGCTGCCGGTCTTGGCGCTCTATATCGTGGCGGGCGAAGAGCAAGGTGTTGCGCCCGAAAAACTCGCAGGCACCATCCAGAACGACATTCTCAAGGAGTTCATGGTGCGCAACACCTATATCTATCCGCCGCGCCAATCGATGAGAATCGTCTCGGATATTTTCAAATACACTTCCGAGCGCATGCCGAAATTCAATTCGATCTCGATCTCCGGCTATCACATGCAGGAGGCGGGAGCGACGGCCGATCTGGAACTCGCCTACACGCTGGCCGATGGGCTCGAATATGCCCGCGCCGGGGTGGCGGTGGGCCTCGACATCGACAGGTTCGCGCCGCGGATCACATTCTACTGGGCGATCGGCATGAACTTCTTCATGGAAGTGGCCAAGCTGCGGGCCGCGCGTATATTGTGGGCCAAGCTGATGCGGCGCTACGATCCCAAGGATGAACGTTCGCTC
>JANMQB010000337.1:0-1870 GCA_031370155.1 Hyphomicrobiales bacterium
ATGAATGGCGAGAGTCAGTTTGCCCTCCTCAGAACTGGACGGTTTCTGCCCCTGTTCATTTCCCAGGCCATCGGCGCCTTCAACGACAATGCCCTCCGCAACGGCATCGCCATCCTCATCACCTTCGATCTCGCGGTGAAACAGGGCTGGAACGCCATTTATTTCGTGCAGGCCGGAACGGCGCTGTTCATTCTACCGTATTTTCTGTTCTCCGCCATTTCCGGCCAGCTGGCCGACAAGTTCGACAAAGCGCTGATCGCGCAACGGGTCAAACTCGCCGAAATCGGCGTGATGGCCTTTGGCGCCGCTGCACTGTGGTTCGACAATGCCTTCCTGGATCTCGCCGTCCTGTTTCTCGCCGGCACCCTTGCCGCCTTCTTCGGCCCGGTTAAATACGGTGTGCTGCCGCAATACCTCAAGCGCGAGGAACTGATCGCCGGTAATGCGCTGATCGAGATGGGGACGTTCGTCACGATTCTGCTCGGCACGTTGTTCGGCGGCTTTCTCGTCTTGCTCGACTGGGGCCGTCCAGCGCTTTCCGTTGCGATCGCAGGGCTGGCGATTATCGCCTGGCTTGCGGCCCTGCGCATGCCCGAGGCCCCGGCCGCCTCGCCGAACCTCAAGATCGACTGGAATGTCCCCTACCAGACCTGGAAGCTCATCGAACACGCGCGCGAGCGCTGGGACGTGTTCTATGCCGTGCTTGGGGCCTCGTGGTTCTGGTTCCTCGGCACGGCTGTTCTGGTTCTGGTACCTGTCTTCACCAAGGACGTGCTTCTGTCCAACGAGAATGTCGCCAACATCGTCATCGCCACATTCACCGTGGGCATCGGCATGGGCTCATTGCTGACCAATGCGCTGCTGAAGGGCGAAGTCTCGGCCAAATACGTTCCCGTGGCGGCCATCATGATGACACTCTTCCTGATCGATTTCTATTTCGCTTCCGGCGCGGTGAATGAAGCCCTGGCCGGCACCGCCGACAACGGACCAGCGGCGTTCTTCGCCACCTGGTCTGGCTGGCGCGCCGGCTTCGATCTTTTTGCCACGGCGTTTTTCGGCGGCCTCTATGCCGTGCCGCTCAACGCCATCATGCAGCACCGCGCCAGCCCGCCCAAGCGCTCGCGCGTTATCGCCGCCAACAATGTGATCAACGCGGTTTTCATGATCGCGGCCACCATTGCATCCGTGGTCCTGCTGGAGGTGATGTCGCAGCGCGGATTGTTCCTTGCGCTGGCGCTCGCCAATGCCGTGGCCGCACTTTTGATCTGTAGCCTCCTGCCGCAGGAATTGACCGCCTACATGGTCCGGCGGCTGTTCCGGCTGCTCTACCGTGTCGAAGTAAAGGGTCTCGATCACTTCGCCGCGGCGGGGCGCAAGGCGGTCATCATCGCCAATCACACCTCGATGCTCGATGGTCCGTTGCTCTCCGCCTTCTTGCCTGAGCGTTGCGGCTTCGCCATCAACACCCACGTGGCGCGGCGATGGTGGGCGCGGCCCGCCTTTCACCTCTTCGACATGATCCCCATCGATCCCACCAATCCCATGGCGCTGCGCACGCTGGTGGACACGCTGAAAAAGGGCCGCAAGATCGTGATTTTCCCGGAAGGGCGGCTCACCGTCACGGGCGCGCTCATGAAAGTCTATGAAGGGCCCGGCGCCATCGCCCAGATGGCGGGCGCAAAGGTCCTGCCGGTGAGGATCGACGGCGCCCAGTATTCCATGTTCTCGCGCATGCGCGGAAAACTTCGTCCGCGCTGGTTCCCCAAGATCACCCTCACCTTCCTGCCGCCGGTGAAATTCGACTCGCCCGCCGGCATGCGCGGAGCCGCCCTTCGCGACTACCAGGCCGACAAACTCTACGATGTCATGA
>JANMQB010000452.1:0-4447 GCA_031370155.1 Hyphomicrobiales bacterium
CCCGCGAGGTCGATGGCCGCGATCTCCATCCGCTGCTCACCGGTGCGAGGGAAAATCCCGAGGCCGCCGCCTGGGGCGAATATCTCGCCGAGGGCGCCATCGCCCCCATGTACATGCTGCGCCGGGGTCCGTGGAAATTCATCCACACGCCGAGCGATCCCGATCAGCTGTTCAACCTCGACGCCGACCCGGATGAGCTGAATAATCTCGCGGCCTCACATCTCCTCGCCGCCGCCATGCGCCAGGAAGTTGAGACCAAGTTCGACATTCCGCGGATTCACGCCGAGGTGCTGCGCAGCCAGCAGTCGCGCCTCCTGATGTTCGAAGCCCTGAAACGCGGCCATCACTTCCCCTGGGACTTCCAGCCGCTTCGCGATGCATCCGAGCAATATACCCGCAACCACATGAGCGTCACCGGCCGCGACTTGCAGAGCCGCTTCCCCAAGGCGCCGGATATCGAAGGCAAAAGGCGTCAGTAATCCGTCCCGTCCTTGCGACTGACTGTCCACTTCCCGTCCTTCTTGACGCCTCGCATGTCGGCCTCGGGATAGTGCGAGCGTTCCTCGGGCGAGCGGGTGCCGATCTCGACATAGGTGGCGAGGCGGGCTGATTTGTTGACCAGATGATGGCCGTTCGGCGCGCCCGCCTTGAAGCCCGCGCACATGCCGGGTGTCAGCACATGCTCGCCGGCATCATCGATGAGCACGATCTCGCCATCGACCACATAGATGAACTCATCCTCGCGCTCGTGCCAGTGGCGCTGCGACGACCACGCCCCCGGCTGCAGCGTCGTCAGATTGACGCCGAACTGGGTGAGACCGAAGAGATCCCCCAGCGCTCGCTTCTCGCGGCCCGCCAGTGCTGCGGCATCGGGCGCCGGATAGATCGTGCCGGTGCGTGCGTTGACCTCGCGCGCATTAATTGCCGCCGGCCGCATTTCAGACATGCGCCGCCGCCATCTGCTTCGCCTCGATCTGGGAGACCGCATCTGCCACCGCATCGAAGGTCAAAAGCGTCGAGGCATGCCGGGCCTTGAAATCCCGGACCGGCAACAGCGCCTCGAGATCGGCCCACTTGCCGTCGGGTGGCGGGCCGCTCTCCTTGAGCATCTTGTGCATCTGCTCGCGCAGCGCTTTCAGCTCTTCCGCCGTCGAGCCCACCACATGCCGCGCCATGATCGAGGATGAGGCCTGGCCGAGAGCGCAGGCCTTGACCTCATGGCCGAAGTCCGTGACCAAGCCGTGGTCCATCTTGAGATCGACCGTTACCTTGGAACCGCACAGCCGCGAAACCTGCACCGAGGATGCGTCCGCATCCGGCAAGCGCTGCAAGCGGGGAATATCGGCCGCGAATTCGAGGATCTTCCTGTTATATATGTCGTTGATCATGTTCGCATTCTAGGCGCTTCGCTGACGGCGGCAAGCATGTCGTTTGGCGGTTTGCGGAAGCCCCGCGCCCGTGATATGGGAACCGCCAACGGGAAATTGCAAGCCTTGAACCGGACCGATCCGCCGCCATATTGGCTGCGTAATGCCGGAACCGGACAGCATGTGAGCAAGATCGATATGGACGCCATCGTCAAGAAAATTCACCGCGATACCGCTGCCACCCCGCATGTGGCGGTCAAGCGGCCAAGCCAGGAAGAGGCCGAGGCCGCCGTCCGCACGCTCCTGGCCTGGGCGGGCGATGATCCCTCCCGCGAAGGCTTGCTTGAGACCCCAAGACGGGTGGCCAAGGCCTTCCGCGAATATTTCGGCGGCTATGACGAGGATCCGGTCGAGACCCTGTCACGGACCTTCGAGGACGTCGGCGGCTACGATGACATTGTCATGCTGCGCGACATCGAATTCAGCTCCCATTGCGAGCACCACATCGCGCCCTTCTTCGGCCGCGCCCATGTGGCCTATCTGCCGACTCGCGAAGTCGTCGGCATTTCCAAGCTCGCCCGCGTCGTCGACATCTTCGCCCGCCGTCTACAGACGCAGGAAACCATGACCGCCCAGATCGCCCGCACCATCAACGAGGCGCTGACGCCACGCGGCGTTGCGGTGATGCTCGAAGCGGTCCACACCTGCATGTCGATGCGCGGCATCGGCAAGCGCAATGTGGCGACCATCACCACCCAGTTCGTCGGCGAGTTCAAATCGAACCCGGTGCTGCAGGCCCGCTTCATGGATCTGGTGCGGGCGCCGTCTGGCGGCTTCTCCCTGTAATGGCATCGGACCTCGACGAAACGCACGAGTTTCAGCCGAGGTTCGACGCGGACGGCCTGATTCCGGCGATCGTCACCGACGCCCGGGACGGCACGCTGCTGATGTTTGCCCACCTGAACCGCGAGGCGCTGCGGAAGACCCGCGAGACGGGTCTTGCCCATTTCTGGAGCCGTTCGCGCGGAGCCCTGTGGAAGAAGGGCGAGACTTCCGGCGAAATGCTTGAAGTCCGCGAAGTACTCACCGATTGCGATCAGGACGTGCTGCAGATCAAGGCCGTGCCGCAAGGCCGCGGTGCCGCCTGCCATACCGGCCGCAGAAGCTGCTTTTACCGGCGCCTCGTCGAGGACAGTCTCGAATTCACCGGCAACAAGCCGCTGTTCAATCCGAAGGACGTCTACAAGTCCTGACGCGCTTCATCCGGCGGAGGCGATGTAGCTCTTCATCTCTTCGGCTTCGCGCTCGATCGACTCGATCCGCAGCTTGACCACGTCGCCGATCGAGATCATGCCGGCGAGCTTGCCGCCTTCCAGAACCGGAAGATGCCGGATGCGGTGTTCGGTCATCAGCCCCATCAGTTCCCCTTCCGTGTCCTGCGGGGTGCAGGTTCTCACCTTCTTCGTCATGATGTCGGCGACGGTCTTGCCCATGGCGCCGCCGCCGTGCTGGGACAGGGCACGAACCACATCGCGCTCCGAGACGATGCCGGCGATGCCGCCCTTGCCATCGTCCACGACAACGGCGCCGATCCGGTTCTTGGCGAGCAAATCAACGACGCCGTGCAGCGTTTCCGATGGCGCCACGGTGATGACGGCGCTTCCCTTGCGGGTGAGGATCTGAGCAACGGTCATGGGAATCCTCCTCTGAAAATCAACGTGGTGTCACACTATCACGCTTGACCCTGCCGCGCATCCCTCGCCGGTCGAGAATGTAAAAGCCGACGAGACCGGCGATGAATCCGCCGAGATGGGCTTCCCAGGCGATGCTCGCCTCTTCCATGTAGCCCGCCCCGGTCCAACCCGTGGCCCCCGAATAGAGCGTGATGGCGATCCACACGAGAGCGAACATCACCGCACTCCGGTTGCGCAACAGGTCCGCCGGAGATAGCACCTGCACATAGTCGAGATCAGCCGTGTAGGCGCGCCCCCATCGCATGCCACGGCCGAACATCACCGGCAGTGCTGCCGCCATGATGCCTGAGACGGCGCCCGACGCACCGACTAATTGCGACGCTTCGCCCCAGTGGACGATGAGGCTCGTAAGCGCCCCCGAAGCCGTCGCGAGAACCATTAGCAGCAGGAAGCGCCCCGCCCCAAGCCGCCGAGCCGTGACCGAACCAAAAATGAGCAGCCCCAGGTTATTAAACAAAAGGTGGACGGCATCCCAATGCAGCAGAGCATAGCTGAGAAAACTCCAGTACTGTGAGCCTTGGATCATGGAATATGGGGCCGAGCTGAGGCGGATTGGAATGAAGGCGAAGGCTCGGACCGCCCAGATGCGCCAGTCCTCGCCCGCCAACCACAATCCCGCATGGATCGCTACCAACACCCCGATCGACGCCAGAACCACCGGCGGCGCCCGGAACACCGGTCCGCCGGATGGTGACACGCCATCGTCCTGCCCTGCCCGGTTGTTCACTGCGTCGCTCCTGCCCTGTGGCACGTCCGCTGCATCGTTAAGCCCGCCTGTTCAGGAATGAAACAGCGGCGCGGGGATGCGCCTGAAGGTGCGAGATGGTGGTTACCGGACAGATCGAGACAAGCCAAGCCGAATCCCAGATTCTGCATCCATGCAGCCGTGCCCTCTTCCGCTGGTGGGAAGCCATGCGGGCCGAGCGCGCCGCGCCGCACCGTGCCCAGCTCGATTTGAAGCAGGTGGCCGGGCTGGTTCCCGATCTCTTCATCCTCGAGCGCGACCGGCCACGCCACACCTATCGCTGGCGCCTGGCCGGAACGCACTTGTGCGAACTCTATCGGCGCGAACTGACCGGCAGAGACGTCTTTGCCGGATGGGACAGTTTCGAACGCGACACCATGCGCCGGCTTCTCGATGGCGTCACCGGCAGGTTGCAGCCCGCCATCATGCGGCTGAGGCTGCATACATCGCTTGGCCAGACCATCGGGGCCGAATTGGTCGCCCTGCCCCTGCAGCCACAGAACGGCACCGGCATCCAGATCTGGCCCTTGGAAGCCATGTTCAGCGTGTGCACCGCAATGTAGGCGCCGAGACCCGAATAC
>JANMQB010000467.1:0-4634 GCA_031370155.1 Hyphomicrobiales bacterium
CGCCGGATGACGTACCAGACCGCGGTAATGGCGATGAACAGGAATAAGCCGCGGGCAAATACCAGCGTCCACTTGTCACTGGCCGCCAGCCGCAGCAGCGGCAAATCGAGGGTGAACAGCAAGCCGCCCAGGGTGGTTATCAGAAGCCCCAGACGGACGGTGCCGCTATTTGTGTCGTCATTGTCGGCCATGATGCCTCTGTCACCGCACTCTAAGGTCAACTGTAAATTGCGCCGCTTGGCCTGTCTGCACTATCATTGCAATGCCCTTAACGTTAGGTTATCCGGCCTCCCTTGTCATTCGAAACGTGCGGCGCGTCGTGGCCCTTTATGACGCCACATCAAGCGTTCTGGTTAATACAGTCAAATCAATAGGCTAGTGATAACACACGGAACAGACCTCAACTCCGGCGCAGAACCCAGCCTTCGGCGGTGAGCCGCTCCTGCGGCAGGAACTGGGCCTTATAATTCATCTTTGGCGATCCGTTCACCCAGTAGCCGAGATAGAGATAGGGGAGGCCGAGCCGTCTGGCGCGATTGATATTGTCGAGGATCATCAGGGTACCCAGACTGCGCTCTTCGAGTTCCGGATCGAAGAAGCTGTAGATCATCGAGATGCCGTCGCCGAGGATGTCGATCAGCACCGCCGCGGCAAGCGCGCCGGCCCGCCGGGCGCCCGGTTTGAAGCGGTACTCGACCAGGCGGCTATCGACGAAACTGTCGTCGACCATGGCGGCGAAATCCAGAACTGTCATGTCGGCCATGCCGCCTTCACCGTGGCGGGCGTCGATGTAATCGCGAAACAGCGAGTAATGCTCTTGCGCCGCGCGCGCCTTGCCGAGATTGCTTTCGATGTCGGCATTGCGCTTCAGGATGCGGCGGAAGGACCTGCGCCAAGCGAAGCAATTGACCGGCACGCGCACCGAGACGCAAGCGGCGCAACCGACGCAGGCCGGACGATAGGCGATGTTCTGGCTGCGCCGGAATCCGCCGTGCGACAGCTGGGTATTGAGGGCGCGCGCCTCGTGGCCGATGAGATGGGTAAATACCTTGCGCTCGACGCGGCCCGGCAAATAGGGGCAGGGCGCCGGGGCGGTGATGAAGAATTGAGGAAAGTTTCTTCGTTCGATGCTCACGGCATCCGCTCCGCAACGCGACTCGTGGCCGCCATAATGCCGTGCCTGCGCGGGCGATCAAGTGGATTATGAAAGCACCTGAATTTGTCATTTGCCGGCGCATCGATTACCAAGCCCCGGCAGCAACCGAGTGGAGAAGCGCAATGACCGTTCGTGCCGCCTGGATCGGCCTTGGCGTGATGGGCTTTCCGATGGCCGGCCATCTGGCAAAGCGCGGCGGCCTTGCCGTCACGGTCCATAACCGCGGCCCCGGCAAGGCCGAAAAATGGCAGGCCGCCCATGGCGGCGTCGCCGCCGCTACACCCGGCGCAGCCGCGGCGGACGCCGATTTCGTCTTCGCCTGCGTCGGCAATGACGACGATCTGCGGCGGGTGACCATGGGCCCCGAAGGCGCCTTCCAAGCCATGAAGCGCGGCGCCATTTTCATCGACCACACCACGGCCTCGGCCGGTATAGCGGGCGAGCTGCACGCCGAAGCCAAGCGCCGCGGCCTGGGTTTCGTCGATGCGCCGGTGTCGGGCGGCCAGGCCGGTGCCGAGAATGGCATTCTCACCGTCATGTGCGGTGGCGATGCGGCGGATTACGCCAAGGCCGAGCCGCTGATTGCCCATTATTCGCGGATGCGGAAGTTGCTGGGACCGCCCGGCGCCGGCCAGCTTGCCAAGATGTGCAACCAGATCGCCATTGCCGGACTTGTGCAAGGCCTCGCCGAAGCCATTCATTTCGGCAAGCGGGCGGGTCTCGACATGGAAGCGGTGATTGAAGTCATTTGCAAGGGTGCGGCCGGCTCCTGGCAGATGGAGAACCGCCACAAGACCATGATCGCCGGCAAGTTCGACTTCGGCTTTGCCGTCGACTGGATGCGCAAGGATTTGGGGATCTGCCTCGCCGAGGCCCGCCGCAACGGCGCCCATCTGCCGGTCACCGCCCTCGTCGACCAGTTCTATTCCGATGTCCAGGAACTGGGCGGCAGGCGCTGGGATACATCCAGCCTGATTGCCCGGCTCGAGCGCTGAGGCCTTGCAGTACGGCGCGCGTCGTTGCCGCCGAATTCCGCGCCTATTCTTATCCCGTCTGAGCCCGCAGCGACCTGGCAACCTCGAGCGCGAAATAGGTAAGGATGCCGTCGGCACCGGCGCGCTTGAAGGCGATGAGGCTTTCCGGGACGACCTTGCGGGGATCGAGCCAGCCCCGTTCGCAGGCCGCCATGATCATCGCGTATTCGCCCGAGACCTGGTAGGCGAAGGTGGGCACCCCGAAGGTTTCCTTGACTCTCCGCACGATGTCGAGATAGGGCAGGCCGGGCTTCACCATCACCATGTCGGCGCCTTCGGCGATATCGAGCGCCACCTCGCGCAGCGCCTCGTCGGCATTGGCGGGGTCCATCTGATAGCTGCGCTTGTCGCCCACCAGCGTGGCCGAGGAGCCGACCGCGTCGCGGAACGGCCCGTAGAAGCCCGAGGCATATTTGGCGCTGTAGGCCATGATCTGCACATCGGCGTGGCCTTGGGCTTTGAGGGCCCGGCGGATGGCGCCGATGCGGCCGTCCATCATGTCGGAGGGCGCCACGATATCGCAGCCCGCCTCGGCCTGGACCAGCGCCTGCCGCACCAGCATCTCGACTCTGGCATCGTTGACGATCTCGCCATCTTCCATGAGGCCGTCGTGGCCGTGGCTGGTGTAGGGATCGAGCGCCACATCGCACATGATGCCGATGCCGGGCACCGCTTTTTTCACGGCTCGTATGGCCCGGCACACCAGATTGTCCGGATTGAGCGCCTCGCGGGCATCGGCGCTGCGCAGCGCCTGTGGCGTATTGGGAAACAGCGCGATGGCCGGAATGCCGAGTTCCGCCGCTTCGTCCGCCTTCTTGACGGCCAGATCCACGGAATAACGCTCAACCCCCGGCATCGAAGGCACGGATTCGTGGGCGTTCTCGCCGTCGATAACGAAGACCGGCCAGATCAAATCCGTCACCAGCAAGGTGTGTTCGCGCACCAGATCGCGCGCCCACCGGGTGCGGCGGTTGCGGCGCATGCGCAGCGCCGGATAGGCGGGCTCGGTGGCGGCGCGGCGCCACGTCCAAGAGAAAGGCTCGTTCTTGTTCATGGCTTTATCTAACAAGTCCCGGTTGCCGGTTGAACCGTCCGATGGTCGCACGGCGCGCCGGCAAGGCAAGCTTAACCAAATCTGCGGATTTTGCTCGGATTTTTACAGAATTTAATCTTTGCCCATTAACCTTGGGCCGCAAATTAGAGATCGCCGCCTGCCGTAAACGGGCGGTGAGCCGCCGGGGGATCGGGGGCGGTATCGCGCGGGTAAACGGGTGGGGCCGTTTCCCGCGCGAGCCTTTTGTGGCGGGGGCTGCAGCGTCATTAAGGCCGGGGAAAAAACACTCGGTAAACTGTCTTTCAAACAACGCCAAATATTCGAAAATATAAGAACAAATTTACCCAACCGATTGATCCGATTTTAAGTTCCCCGGCCGTACGGTCGGACGCGTGCGAGGAACGGACATTCAAAAGAAGCCGGCCTCCGGACGACAAGGGATAGGTGGAAAACATGCGTACTCAAGTGATGGGGGCAGTGCGCCCAGCGGCTGCCGAAGCGGGCCGCAATCCAGTCAAGCATCGCTATCTGGAAGCGCTCACGCTGATCGAGCGGCTGCATCGCCGCTTGCTCGATGTGATCAAGGACGATTTCGAACGCTCCGGCGAACCGGAGGTAAACCCGGTCCAGGCCCTGCTGCTGTTCAATATCGCAGATTCGGAATTGACCGCCGGCGAACTCAAGACCCGCGGCCACTACCAGGGCTCGAACGTCTCCTACAACCTGAAAAAGCTGGTTGAGGCGGGCTACGTCAATCATGAGCGCTCGAGCTCCGACAAGCGCTCGGTGCGCGTCCGTTTGACTCCCAAGGGTCAGGCAATCCGCGAGCGTATCGATGCCCTCTACAATCGCCAGCTTCAGGCGGTGGAAGAGGTCGTCGGCCTCACCGTCGACGAATTCGAACGCTTGAAAAAGGCCTTGACCCGCCTCGAGCGGTTCTTGACCGACCAGATTCTGTATCGCCTCTGAGACGCTGACATGACCGGCCCCTGTGGCGGGAAAGCCGCAGGGGTAATTTTTCCGTGACTCGGGTCACGCGCCGCAGCGTAAGTTCGCAATCTTGCCCAACTCCGGCATGATTGACACCACCGGGTTGGCACGGCTTTGACGAGTCGTGCCGGGGCTGGTACATAATCGCTCTCCAGTTCGAATTATATCTCGCCGCGCGCCCCACTGCGACGCGGGGGCGGTGTTTTGGATCGGCGTATGCGAATGAACAGACAATTTGGCATGAAAATTTCCCTTCGAGCGCTTTCGGTGGCGCTGGCGGTGCTGATCGCCCTGCCGGCCGTTGCGACCGCGCCGGCCCAGGCCGAAAGCGAAAATCCGCTGTGGCAGTGGAATAAGAAAAAGAAACAGAAAAAGGCCGAAACCGCCGCCGCCGAAAGGA
>JANMQB010000509.1:0-2822 GCA_031370155.1 Hyphomicrobiales bacterium
TGCCGGTCAGCGCCGGGATCGATTTTCATGCGCTCCGCTCAGTTGGCGACGTAATCGAGCTTGAGACCGGCGATCCCGGCAGCCACGTTGAGACCGGTCTGGCCCTGCACGCTCACGGGCTGAAGGTTGATCGATTTGTTGAAACCGCCGACCAGCACATTGACGCCGGGCCCGACAGCCACCGTGACTTCCGCCGAAGCACCGCCGTAATTTCCCTCCAGCGCACCTGGCCGCGTCCGGCCGGGGGCGAAGACGGCCCAGGCAACGACCGACCGGCCGGTGACGCCGATATCGACGCCGAGCTTGCCGATGCGGCCCTCATAACGCTCGCGGTCGCCGCCGCCGGCCGGCTCGAACACGCAATCGATGGCCTTGGACGAGCCGATAATGAAACCGACGCCGCCTTCGATGCCGCAGGACAGGACGCCGACCTTGACGGCGCCGGCCTGCGCCGGGGCCGCGAGGCCGAGGGCGAGAAGCGAAACAAAAATGAACTTTTTCATGGAAAACTCCTGGTTAGGCCTTATGGCTGAACCCTCATTCCGCCGGATTGTGTCGGCAGTGGGGCCTTGCAAGTTCTTATCGAAAGCTAGAACCCAGTTGCTATAACGTTGATCTTTCGCCATGGTTCCCGCAAGATTGCCGTAAGTTGCTCAGTTTCCGGCTTGCCACCTAGTGTCCGCCTCCCCATCTTGCCTGAAAGAGATTCGGAGCCCGATGGAAATCTCCCCCGCCTACGCCTTGGCCGTCGTCGAGGTCGCCTGGATCAATATCTTGCTCTCCGGCGACAATGCCGTGGTGATCGCGCTTGCCTGCCGGTCACTGCCGGACCAGCAGAGGCGCTGGGGCATTTTGCTGGGTTCGGGAGCGGCCATCGTGCTCCGCATCATCTTCGCCTTCATGGTCACCTGGCTGATGGCTGTACCCTATCTGCAGGCGATGGGCGGCGCGCTCTTGATCTGGATTGCCGTGAGCCTGACCAACGGTCAGAACAGCGACCATGATGTGAAGGCTCATGAATCGCTGTGGCATGCGGTGGCAACCATCGCGGTTGCCGATGCGGCCATGAGCCTCGACAATGTCGTGGCGATTGCCGCCATCGCCGGCGGCGACTACTGGCTGTTCATCATCGGCCTGGTTCTCTCGATCCCGCTGATCGTGGTGGGCGCCACGCTGATTACGGAATTGATCAAGCGCTGGCCGGTGATCGTTTGGGCCGGAGCGGCGCTGCTTGGCTGGGTCGCCGGCGGGATGATTTCCGGAGACCCCGGACTTGCCGCCTATGGCATGCCAAACCGCGAAGCCTCCGCGGTGATCGGTGCCCTGCTCGTCGTCGGTATCAGCTGGTGGCTAAAGCGCCAGGCCGGGCGCCAGTTACAGACCGGACCCTAGCTGCGCCCCATATAGTCGCGCTTGCCCAGCTCCAAGCCGTTGTGGCGCAGGATGTCGTAGGCGGTGGTCAGGTGGAAAAAGAAATTCGGCATGGCGTAGCCGGGGAGATAGGCAGCACCCGCGAAGGTCATGTCCTGGCCGCCCAACTTGATGGTGATGGGCCGCTCCGCCGCTCCGGCGAACTGCTCTTTCTTGAGCGTGGCGAGGAAATCCCGGGTCTTGGCGATGCGGGCTTGCAATTCGGCGAAGGTCTTTTCCTCGTCGGGAAAACTCGGCGCCGCGATGCCGGCCAGCCGGGCGCCGGTTCCCTTGGCGAAATCGGTGACCAGTTGCACCTGGCGGGTGAAATGGAACATATCGGGGAACAGCCGCGCTTTCAGCAGCGCCTCGGGCTCGATCTTCTTCGCCTCGCAATGGGCTTCGGCCTTCTTCAGAATGGCCGCGAGACCTTTAAGAAAATTGTCGAACACCGTCACTGAACTA
The DNA here is from genome assembly GCA_031370155.1 of Hyphomicrobiales bacterium. GTDB lineage: Bacteria > Pseudomonadota > Alphaproteobacteria > Rhizobiales > Aestuariivirgaceae > Aestuariivirga. The sequence continues at coordinate 1,876 of JANMQB010000509.1, forward strand.
TCGAACATGAATCACCTTTTTCCTATCTGAGATTGCCGCAAAAACGCTGAATGCGCCGTCCCGCGTCTTCTAGCACGGAGGTCGCCGTCGCATAGGAAATACGGAAGAAGGGCGACATGCCGAAGGCCGCCCCATGCACCGCCGCCACCCCTTCCGCCGCCAGGAGCTCGGTGACGAAGTCCTCGTCGCTCCCGATGGCATTGCCCGAGGGCGCGGTCTTGCCGATGGTGCCGGCGCAGGAAGGATAGACATAGAAGGCGCCCTCCGGCGTCGGGCAGGAAATGCCTTTCGACTGGTTCAGCATCGCCACGACGAGGTCGCGCCGCTCCTTGAACACCTGGTTGTTGGCGGCGATGAAATCCTGCGGTCCGTTCAGCGCCTCAACCGCCGCCCACTGGGAGATCGAAGACGGATTGGAGGTCGACTGCGATTGCAGCTTTGACATGGCCTTGATCAGGACTTCCGGCCCCGCCCCATAGCCGATGCGCCAGCCGGTCATGCAATAGGCCTTGGACACGCCGTTCATGGTCAAAGTGCGCTCATAGAGGCGGGCCTCGATCTGGGCCGGCGTGAAGAACTTGAAATCGTCATAGACCAGATGCTCATACATGTCGTCGGTCAGCACCCAGACATGGGGATGCCTGACCAGCACATCGGTCACCGCCTTGAGCTCGGCCCGCGAATAGGCCGCGCCGCTCGGATTCGACGGCGAGTTGAGAATGAGCCATTTGGTCCGGGGCGTGATCGCCGTCTCGAGCGTCGACGCTTGCAGCTTGAAGCCATGCTCGAGCCGCGTCTCCAGGCAGACCGGCTTGCCGCCCGCCAGCATGACAATGTCGGGATAGCTCACCCAGTAGGGGGCGGGCACGATCACCTCGTCACCCGGATTGACGGTGGCCATCAAGGCATTGAACAGCACCTGCTTGCCACCGGTGCCGACCGACACC
>JANMQB010000365.1:0-3096 GCA_031370155.1 Hyphomicrobiales bacterium
GCCGATCGGGTCTCGGGCTGGTTTGTGCCGTTGGTTATCCTCGTCGCCGTGGCCGCCTTCGCCGCCTGGTCGATCTGGGGACCGGAGCCGCGCTATGCCTTTGGTCTGGTCGCCGCAGTCACCGTGCTGATCATCGCCTGCCCTTGTGCGCTCGGCCTGGCAACACCCATGTCGATCATGGTGGGTGTCGGCCGCGGCGCCCAGGCCGGCGTACTGATCAAGAATGCCGAAGCGCTGGAACGGCTGGAGAAGGTCGACACACTGGTGATGGACAAGACCGGAACCCTCACCGAGGGAAAGCCGGCGGTGACCGCCATCGTGACGGCGGAGGGCTTCGAGGAAGCGGAGATTCTGCGTCTCGCGGCCAGCGTCGAGCAGGCGAGCGAGCATCCGCTGGGAGCGGCCATCGTGGCCGCCGCCAAGGCTCGCAAGATTGCCTTGGGCAAGGTCATGGGCTTTGACTCTCCCACCGGCAAGGGTGCCCTCGGCATGGTGGAGCGAAAGCGCGTCGCCCTCGGCAACGCCAAATTCCTCGGCGAACTCAAGATAGCCACCGATCATCTGGCCGAGGCGGCCGAAGGCCTGCGCCGCGACGGCGCCACCGCCATCTTCATCGCCATCAACGGCAAGGCGGCCGGCATCTTCGCCATCGCCGATCCGGTAAAGGCGACCACACCGGCCGCGCTTGCGGCGCTCAAGGTGGAGGGCATCCGCATCGTCATGCTGACCGGCGACAATCGCACCACCGCCGAGGCGATCGGCCGCAAGCTCGGCATCGCCGACATCGAAGCCGATGTTCTTCCCGACCGGAAGGCGGAAATCGTCACGCGGCTCAAGCGTGAGGGCAAGGTCGTCGCCATGGCGGGTGACGGCGTCAACGATGCGCCCGCACTCGCCGCCGCCGATGTCGGCATCGCCATGGGCACTGGCACTGATGTGGCGATCGAAAGCGCCGGCATTACGCTGCTGAGAGGCGATCTCACCGGCATTGTCAGGGCCAGACGCCTGTCGCGGGCCACCATGGGCAATATCCGGCAGAACCTGTTTTTCGCCTTCATTTATAACGCAGGCGGCGTTCCGATCGCGGCGGGCGTGCTCTATCCGGCGCTCGGCATCCTGTTGTCGCCGATCATCGCCGCCGCCGCCATGGCGCTGAGCTCGGTCAGCGTCGTCGGCAATGCGCTGAGGCTGCGGCTGGCGAAGATTTAGCGATTGATCTCGGTCAACGACAGGGGCTGGCGGATACGTAAGAAGAAAGTATAGCCATGCTTCGTTTCTTAGCCGCGTTTCTCTTTCTCGCCGTCGCGATGGTCCTGTCTATCACGGCGGGCGGGCGATGTCTTTGCCGCCGGAAAGAGCGAGGCGGTGGCGCTCGCGCACCGGCTACCCACCGAAATTCAACGCATCTGAGGAAATTGAAAATGAATCGCAGAGAACTTGCCAAATCGCTCCTGATCGGAAGTTGTGCGTTGCCTGTCGCCAAGGTAATGGGATTGCTGCCGCCAGAGGCGCGGGCCGCGTCGCAGACTCCGATCAAGCTGGCGGTCGTATCGCGGACCATCGATATCGACGGCCGCGCGGCAACCGTTCTGGGGTTGTTGCAGCCCGACGGGACGCCGGGACTTTATGTCGGCGTCGACGAACACTTCAATGTCGAACTCGCGAACAAGCTTTCCGATCCGACGATCATCCATTGGCACGGTCTGACGCCGCCCTGGGAGATGGATGGCGTTCCCGATATGCCCATGCCGATGCTCAAGCCCGGCGAACGCCGCAGCTATCTGTTTCCGGCGGGAAAGCCGGGAACCCACTGGATGCATGCCCACACGCTGCAGGAACAGGCGCTTCTCGCAGCACCCCTGATCGTGCGCGGCAAGGACGACCTTGCCCGCGACGAGCAGGAAGTTGTCGTCCTGCTGCATGATTTTTCATTTACACCCGCCGAAGAATTGCTGGCCAAGCTCAAGTCGGAAGGCGGCATGCGGGGCATGAACATGCAGGGCATGAACCAAATGAACATGCGGGGCATGGGCGGCGGCATGATGATGGGCATGGACCTCAACGACATCGAATATGACGCCTATCTCGCCAATGAGCGCACTCTGAACGATCCGCAGGTCGTGCGGACCGAAAGAAACGGCCGGGTGCGGCTGCGCATTATCAATGGCGCGACCGCGACCGCATTCACGATCGATACCGGCGCTCTGGAGGGCGAGATCGTCGCGGTCGACGGTCAAGATATCCTGCCCCTGAAATCGCGTCGGTTCCCGCTGTCCATGGGCCAGCGCGTCGACATCCGCCTCACGCTGCCCAGGGAAGGCGGCGCCTTCCCGGTCTTCGCCCTGCGCGAGGGTGGGCCGCAGCGCACCGGCATTATTTTCGCAAGTCCCGGCGCCACCGTCACCAAGCTGGCGGACAAGGGCGAGGCGCCGGGCCCGATCCTGTCCCTCGACATGGAAAGGCGGCTCGTTGCCGCTGTGCCGTTTGCCGTGCGGCAGGCCGATCGCAGTTACACCGTCGATCTGGTCGGCGGCATGGGTGGCTATCTTTGGGGCATCGAATCGCCGGGCCGGCTGACCGCTACAAGCGGCGAGCGGATCGTCATTGAGATGCGCAACCACTCCATGATGACCCATCCCATGCATTTGCACGGGCACCACTTTCAGGTCGTTGCCATCGATGGTGTGGCGATTGAAGGCGCCGTCCGCGACACGGTGGCCGTGTCGCCCATGTCGCGTCTCGCCTTCGCCTTCGATGCCGGTAATCCGGGCGGTGGCTGGGCCTTCCATTGCCATCACCTGTACCACATGGCGAGCGGCATGATGACGTTCATCCGCTACGTGGAGAGCTGATTGGTGTTCGCCTGTTTCAAATCGCCGCGCGGCTGGCTGCTCGTCGCGGCAGCCGCCGCGCTCGGCCTCTATCTGGTGATCTGGCACAGCGTCCACCTGGCGGCTGCTTTGCCGTTTATCGTCCTTCTCGCCTGTCCGCTCCTGCATGTGCTCATGCATGGCGGGCATCGTCATGAACACGGTGCGGGCAAGACGCCGCCGGCCCGCCCACAAACGAAAGGAAGTCAAGATCAAAACTGACCGG
>JANMQB010000562.1:0-2365 GCA_031370155.1 Hyphomicrobiales bacterium
TCTCGGCCATCACCATGTGGAGATCGTGGCTGACCATGAGAATGCCGCAGCCGTGGCGGCGGCGGATCTCCGAGATCAGTTCGTAGAGCCTGGTCTCGCCGATGAAATCGACGGCCTGCACCGGCTCGTCGAGCACCAGGAAGTCGGGTTTTCGCAACAGGGCACGGGCGAGCAGGGCGCGCTGCAATTCGCCACCCGAGAGAGAAGCAACACTGGCATTCTTCAAATGCGCGATGCCGGTCTCGGCGAGGGTCTGCTCGATCTCCTCTTCCGAGGGCTGGAGGGTGAGCGACAGGAGCCTCTTGAGATCGAGCGGCACATTGGGAGTGAGGGAGAAGCGCTGCGGCACATAGCCGACGCGCAGATTTTTCTGGCGTTCGATGCGGCCCGAGGTGAGCGGCACGAGGCCGAGCATGGCGCGCACCAGCGTCGATTTGCCGGCGCCATTGGGGCCGATCACGGTGACGATCTCGCCGCCGCGCACATCGAGATTGACACGGTCGAGGATGCTGCGTCCGCCGATGGTCAGCGTTGCGTCCCTGGCACTGAGCAAAGCTCCGGTGGCCTTGAGCATGTCAGGCGCTCCCGGCGCAGGCGCTGCAGGTTCCGGTCATCTCGATCACCGTGCCGGTGGAGCGGAAGCCCTGCCCCGCCGCCGCCTTGGCGAGGCTGGCAAAAACCTGCGGGGCATCGAGTTCGGCCACCAAGGCGCAGCGCTCGCAGATGAGCAAAGCCGCGGGTTCGCCGTCATGGGAATGGGAGCAGGCAATGAAGGCATTGCGGCTCTCGATCTTGTGGACGAGGCCGTGGGCGAGAAGAAAATCCAGCGCCCGGTAGACGGTGATCGGCGCCGGCCGGGACCCGCGGGCCGCCATGCGCTCGACGATGTCATAGGCGCCGGCGGCGGAATGGCTTTCGGCCACGCAGTTGAGCACATCGCGGCGCTGGCCGGTCAGGCGGCTGCCGCGGCGCCCGCAGATGCGCTCGGCGCGGGAAATCAACTCCGCCGTGCATTTGGCGTGGTTGTGATGGGGAGCGGGAAAGGACATAATGTTATAATATAACAAATTTCCATATTTGCCAAATGCCATGGCGGCGGCCAATCTTGGTCCATCGGTCCAAGCGAACTGGTCCTTTGATGGGGCCAGATGGCGGAATAAGGAGATAGTCCATGAGCGGCACGGCCAAGGCCATCAAGCACATCGACAACGATCGGGTGATCGTCACCGAATACCGCTTCGCAGCCGGCGCCAATACCGGCTGGCACCGGCACGGCCACGACTATGTGGTGGTGCCGCTGATGGACGGCAGAGTGAAGCTCGAGACCAAGACCGGCACCAGCTTCGCCGAGATGAAGAAGGGCGTGCCCTATTTCCGTTCCGAAGGCGTCGAGCACGACGTGATCAACGCCAATGACACGGACTATGCTTTCATTGAGATTGAATTGAAGTGACCCTTCGAGGCGCAAGAGCAGTTTGGAGACTCCCGATGCCGAAAATGTCCGCTTCCGAAGCCTTTGTCGAAACACTCGTTGCCTATGGGGTCAGGGATGTGTTCGGCATCGTCGGCTCGGCCTATATGGATGCGCTTGATCTCTTTCCCAGCGCCGGCATCCGCTTCATTCCGACGGCGCATGAACAAGGCGCGGGCCACATGGCCGACGGCTATTCGCGGGTCTCGGGCAAGCACGGCGTTTGCATCGCCCAGAACGGGCCGGGGATTACCAATTTTGTGACCGCGACGGCGGCAGCCTATTGGGCGCATTCGCCGGTCGTCGTCGTGACGCCGGAGACGGGCTCGGGCACCATGGGGCTTGGCGGTTTCCAAGAGACCGAGCAGCTTCCGATCTTTTCCAAGATCACCAAGTATCAGGCGCATGTGTCCAAGCATCCGCGGATGGCGGAACTCACCGCCCGCTGCTTCGACATGGCAATGAGCGAGCGCGGCCCCACCCAACTCAACATTCCGCGCGATAATTTCTATGGCGAGGCGGACTATGATATCGCCAAGCCCAGCAAGATCGCCCGCGGCCCCGGCGCCGATGAAAGTCTCGACGCGGCGGCGGATTTGCTGGCGAAGGCAAAGTTCCCGGTGATCGTGGCGGGGGGCGGCGTACTGTTTTCAGGCGGCACTAAGGAAGCCGTGGCGCTGGCCGAGCAGCTCTCGGCACCCGTGGTCAACTCTTATCTGCACAATGACTCGTTCCCGGCCGATCATCCCTTGTGGTGCGGGCCGCTCGGCTATCAGGGCTCCAAGGCCGGCATGAAGCTGATCAAGGAGGCGGATGTGGTGCTGGCGCTCGGCACCAGGCTTGGCCCCTTCGGCACATTGCCGCAGCACGGGCTCGATTACTGGCCGAAGAATG
>JANMQB010000568.1:0-1637 GCA_031370155.1 Hyphomicrobiales bacterium
ATGGCGTAGCCGGTCGAGTCGGGACCGCGATGCTTGAGCGACTGGAGCATATCGGTCATTTCCTGGCCGATATTGCCCGATCCGTCGCGATGGATGAGTCCGGCGATGCCGCACATGACTGTTTCTCCTCTACGGCAAACAATTGAGATAGGTGGCGAGGTCCCATTCCGTCGACGTATGGAGGAAGCGCTCCCATTCGTCGCGCTTGTATTCGTCATAGAGCCGATGCATCTCGCCCGGCATGGCCGACTTGATAACGGGATCGTTCTTCAGCGCCTCAAGCGAATCGCCGAGCGTCATCGGCAGTTTTTTCACCTGCTTGCCGGCTTCCATGGCGGCGTAGATATTGCGCTCTTCCGGCTTGCCGGGATCGATCCTGTTGCGGAGGCCGTCGTCGGCCGCCCTCAAGATGGCGCCCGCCATCAGGTAGGGATTCACCATCGAGTCGACGGCGCGGTATTCGAAACGTCCCGGCGCCGAGACGCGAAGGCCCGTGGTGCGGTTCTGGAACCCCCAGTCGGCGAAGACCGGCGCCCAGAAGCCCGTGTCCCACAGGCGGCGGTAGGAGTTGACCGTCGAACAGCCGATGGCGGTCAAGGCGGCGAGATGCTTGACGATGCCGCCGATCACATGCAGGCCCACCTTGCCCGGCATCTGCGGGTCCTTGCCGTCGGGCATGAAGGTGTTGGTGCCGCCGCGGCGGTACATGAAATTATGTTCGAAGCCCGGCAAATTTTTCCTGTCATTGCCGAGAATCTTGAATTCGTCCTGGCCGCCCTTCCACAAGGAAATATTGTGGTGGCAGCCGTTGGCGGACACACCCATGAAGGGCTTGCACATGAAGCAGGCGATGATGTTGAACTCGCGCGCCACCTGGGCGCAGATCTGCCGGTAGGTGGTGAGCCGGTCGGCGGTTCTCAGCGCATCGTCGTAATTGAAGTTCAGCTCGATCTGGCCGGGCGCGTCCTCGTGGTCGCCCTGGATCATGTCGAGACCCATCTTGCGGCCGTATTCAATGACCCGCATGTAGACCGGGCGCAGGCTCTCGAACTGGTCGATGTGGTAGCAGTAGGGCTTGGAATAGCCGCCATTGGGCCGGCCTTCCTCGTCCTTCTTCAGCCACATCATTTCCGGCTCGGTGCCGTGGCGCATGCGCAGTCCATGGTCCTTCTCGAACTGGTCGTGGATGCGGCGGAGATTGCCGCGGCAGTCCGAGGTGAGGAAGCCACCCGGATTTTCCCTTTCCTCGCGATTGCGGAAGAGGGTGCAGAACATGCGCGCCACGCGCTTGTCCCACGGCAATTGCATGAAGGTTTCGGGTTCGGGAACGCCGACCAGTTCGGCCGCCTCCGGGCCATATCCCATATATTCGCCGCGGCGGTTCATGAACAGATTGACGGTCGAGCCATAGACGAGCTGGAAGCCGCCATTGGCGATATTTTCCCAATGGTCGGCGGGAATGCCCTTGCCCATGATCCGGCCGGTGACGGAGACGAATTGCAAATAGAGATACTCGATGCCGAGCGCGTCGATTTTCTTGCGCACCTGCTTGATCAGGCCGGCGCGGCCCGCCGTCTTGATGAAATTTTCGTAATCGGACATTTGGTTTCCTTCCCTCGATTCTTCTAATTCACCGC
>JANMQB010000575.1:0-5723 GCA_031370155.1 Hyphomicrobiales bacterium
CCCGCCGCGGTGCTGGTGCCGGTGGTGGCGAGGGCTTCCGGACTGACGCTGCTCCTCACCCAGCGCACCGAGCATCTGGCGCGCCATGGAGGCCAGGTGGCCTTTCCCGGCGGCCGCATCGATGAGAGCGATGCCGGGCCCGTCGCGGCGGCGCTGCGCGAAGCGGAAGAAGAGACGGGGCTCGCGCCGGGATTCGTCGAGCCGGTCGGCTTCCTCGACAGCTATCTCACCAGCACAGCCTATCGGGTGGTGCCGGTTGTGGCATTGGTGCGCGAGGGATTTGTAATCGCGCCGCATCAGGGCGAGGTGGCGGCGGTGTTCGAAGTGCCGCTCGCCTTCCTGATGGACCCGGCGCATCATGAGCGGCATGCGCGCCAATGGCAGGGCAAGCAACGCTTCTTCTATGCGATGCCGTGGCAGGACCGCTATATCTGGGGCGCCACCGCCGGCATGATCCGCAATCTCTATCATCTGATGTACGAACCGCGATGAACAGGCTTCCGTCACTGGCACGAGCCCGCTGGCTCAAGCAGCCGGAGCTGAAACGCATCTTCGCCGCCATCGCGGCGGCGGGCGGCGAGGCGCGGGTGGCGGGGGGCGCGGTGCGCAATGCCCTGCTCGGCCAGCCCATCGCCGACATCGACCTTGCCACCACGCTGGCGCCGGAAGCGGTGACGGCGGCCTGCATGAAAGCGGGGCTGAAGGTGCATCCGACCGGTATCGACCACGGCACGGTGACGGTGGTGGCGGGCAAGCGCGGCTTCGAAGTGACGACGCTGCGCCACGATGTCGCGACCGATGGCCGCCGTGCCCGGGTCGCCTTCACCGGCGACTGGCAGGCGGATGCGTGGCGCCGCGACTTCACGGTGAATGCACTCTATTGCGACGAGCGTGGCAAAATCTACGATTTTACAGATGGTTATCGGGATATTCTGAGAAAGAGAATCCGCTTCGTCGGGAGCCCGCAGCAGCGCATTACGGAGGATTATCTGCGTATCCTGCGCTTCTTCCGGTTTCATGCGCAGATCGGCAGGGGCGCCCCCGACAAGCCCGGGCTTGCCGCCTGCGTGCGGCTGCGCAAAGGCCTCGACCGGCTGTCGGCCGAGCGCATCCGTCAGGAGCTTTTGAAGCTGCTTGCCGCGCCCGGCGCGGTGGTGACGCTGAAGCTGATGGCGAAACGCGGCATCCTCGAACATATTGTTCCGCATACGGAGGAGTGGCGGGTGCTCGGCCGCCTGCCGCCCGATCCGATCCTGCGGCTTTGCGCGATTGCCGCGGAACCCGGCGGGCTCAAGGAACGGTTGCGGCTCTCCAACCGCGAGGCGGAGCGGATTGCCGCACTCGCCGCGGCACCGGCGCTGTCGCCTAAGCTGCGCGAAGCCGAACGGCGCGCCATGCTCTATGGCATGGGAGTCGAGGCCTGGCGCGACGCGGTGCGGCTGGCCTGGGCGAGATCGCGGGCGCCGATCACGCATCGCGGCTGGCACCGGCTCCTGTCTCTGGCGGAGCGCTGGCCGGTGCCGGTCTTCCCGGTGACGGGACGCGATTTGACGGGAAGGGGCATGAAGCCGGGGCCGGACCTGGGCTCCGTGCTGCGGCACCTCGAGGACTGGTGGATTGCATCGGATTTCAAGCCGGGCAAGGATGCGATACTGGCGCGTCTCGGCCAGATGTGAAAGGCAAGGAGAAGGACATGGCCGATCTTGTGGTGCTGAAGACCATGGGCAAGGGGGCGCCCAAGCCCGAAATCGGCGCACCCGAGGCGAGCAAGCTGATCAAGGGCAAATACAAGACAAGGACCTGGAACCACTTCGCCGGCGAGAACGGCCGGCTCTTTTGCGGCATCTGGGAATCGACGCCGGGCAAGGTTTCGGTCGAATACACCGAATGGGAATTCTGCCATCTGATCGCCGGCCAGGCGGTGCTGACCAATGAGGCCGGCAAGAAATGGAGCTTCAAGACGGGCGATGCCTTCATCATTCCGGCGGGCTTCAAGGGCAGCTGGGAGACGGTCAGGACGGTGCGCAAGCACTATGTGATCCTGCTGCCGCAGGGATGATGGATCAGCTGCGATCGGTTCTCGTCACCGGGGCGGCGCGGCGCATCGGGCGGCAATTGGCGCTCGACCTGGCGGGCGACGGCTGGGACGTGGCGGTGCATTGCAATGCCTCCCGCGCCGAGGCGGAGGAGGTGGCAGGCCTCATCGAAAGGACGGGCCGCAAAGCCGCCGTCGTGCAAGGCGATCTGGCCCAGCCCGACGTTCCGGAGCGGCTCATCGCCGAAGCCGCCAAGGCGCTGGGCGGGCTCACCTGTCTCATCAACAACGCCTCGGTGTTCGAGCCCGATGTGGTGGGTTCGATCACGGCGGCGAGCTGGGCCCGGCATCTCGACACCAATCTGCGCGCCCCGGTGTTTCTGTCGCAGGCCTTCGCCCGGCAATTGCCGGCAGGCGCGCATGGCAACATCGTCAACATCATCGACCAGCGGGTGTGGAAGCTCAATCCGAAGTTCTTCTCCTATACGGCGTCGAAGTCGGCGCTGTGGACCGCAACCCGCACCCTTGCCCAGGCGCTGGCGCCGCGCATCCGCGTCAACGCCATAGGCCCCGGGCCGGCGCTGCCCAATATCCGCATGGACGAGGAGGATTTCGCCAAGCAGTCGCGGCTGACGCTTCTGGGCCGCGGCACGTCGCCCGCGGAAATCTCGGCGACGGCGAGATTCATACTGTCGCAGCCGGCGCTGACCGGCCAGATGATCGTGCTCGACGGCGGCCAGCATTTGGTCTGGCAAACGCGGGATGTGATCGAGGTCAAGGAATGAGCAAGAAGCCGATGATCAGCCATCATGTGGCGAGCGCCACGGCGCGGCTGCGGCATGTGTTTGTGCGCGATCTCGAAGTCATGGCCACCCTCGGCATCCACGAACACGAAAAACTCAAGGCCCAGCGTATCATCGTCAATATCGACCTGTCGGTGAAAGAGGGCGCCGACCCGATGGTCGACGAGATCAAGAATGTGGTGAGCTACGAGATCGTCGTGAAGAAGGTGGAGGCGATTATCGCCCGGGGCCATGTCAATCTGGTGGAAACCCTGGCCGAACTCTTCGCCGAGGCCTGCCTGAAGGACAAGCGGGTGATGGCGGCGCGGGTTCGGATCGAGAAGCCCGACATCATCAAGAACGCGAGAAGCGTCGGCATCGAGATCGAGCGGCTGCGGCCATGAGGTGCGCGACATGGGCCGGCTGATCGACGGCGTCTGGCACGACGAATGGTACGACACAAGACGGACCGGCGGCAGCTTCGTCCGCGCCGATGCCAAGTTCCGCAACTGGGTGACCGCCGACGGCGCGGCGGGGCCTACAGGCGACGCCGGATTCAAGGCGGAGGCCGGGCGCTATCATCTCTATGTCTCCCTGTCCTGCCCGTGGGCGTGCCGGACCTTGATCTTCCGCGCCCTCAAGGGCCTTGAACAGTCGATTTCCGTCTCGGTGACCAACTGGCTGATGGGGGCGAAGGGCTGGGATTTCACCGCGGGCGAAGGCGTCATTCCCGACAGCGTCAACGGGGTGTTCCGCCTGCACGAACTCTACACCCTGGCCAATCCCACCTACAGCGGGCGGGTCACCGTGCCGGTGCTGTGGGACAGAGCGCGCCGCACCATCGTCAACAACGAGTCGAGCGAAATCATCCGCATGCTGAACAGCGCCTTCGACGGCATTGGGGCGGGGCCTGGCGACTACTACCCGGCGCCGCTGCGCGGCGAAATCGATGCGCTCAACCGGCGCATTTACGACACGGTCAACAACGGCGTCTACAAGGCGGGCTTCGCCACCACGCAGCAGGCCTACGAGGCCGCCGTCTTGCCGCTGTTCGATACCCTCGACTGGCTGGAGGAGAAGCTGGCGAAGCACCGCTTCCTGCTGGGCGAGACACCCACCGAGGCCGACTGGCGGCTGTTTACGACCCTGGTGCGTTTCGATCCCGTCTATGTCGGCCATTTCAAGTGCAACTTGCGCAGGCTCGCCGACTATCCGAGCCTGTGGGGCTACACGCGCGATCTCTACCAGTGGCCCAAGGTGCGCGAGACGGTCGATTTCGTCCACATCAAGCGCCACTACTACATGAGCCATGGGCCGATCAACCCGACGCGCATCGTGCCCTTGGGCCCCATTATCGATTTCGACGCGCCGCACGGCCGCGAGCGGATGAGACGCGCCGCACGGCCGCGAGCGGATGAATTGAATCCCGCCGGGTGAATTGCGATATCTGGACCCATGGCCCAATCCGATCTTCCCTCCGGCCCCGAGATCATCCGCGATCTGGTCAGGCGGTTGCCGGGCAAGCCCGGCGTCTATCGCATGATCGACGCCAAGGGCGGCGTCATCTATGTCGGCAAGGCGCACAATCTGAGGAACCGGGTCGCCAATTATACGCGGATGGGCGGCCACACCAACCGCATCGCGGCGATGATTGCGCTCACCGCGACGATGGAGTTCGTCACCACCGCCACGGAAGCGGAGGCGCTGCTGCTGGAAGCCAATCTGATCAAGAAACTGAAGCCGCGCTACAATGTCACGCTCCGCGACGACAAGTCCTTTCCCTATATCCTGATCGCCAAGGACCACCGCATCCCGCAACTTGCCAAGCATCGCGGCAGCCGCGCCCGCAAGGGCAGTTACTACGGGCCCTTCGCCTCGGCCGGGGCGGTCAACCGCTCGATTAACACATTGCAGAAAGCGTTTCTCATAAGATCCTGTAGCGACAGCGTTTTTGAAAATCGCACGCGGCCCTGCCTGCTGTATCAGATCAAGCGCTGTGCGGCGCCTTGCGTGGGCTACATAACACCCGAGGCGCATGACGAGCTGGTGGCGGAGGCGGAACTGTTTCTTTCCGGTAAATCCCAGGACGTGAAGGCTGAGCTAGGCCGGGAGATGGAGGAGGCCGCGGCGCGGCTCGATTTCGAGACCGCGGCGCGCACCCGCGACCGCATCCAGGCGATGAGCTTCGTCACCCAGAGCCAGGGCATCAATCCGCGGACGCTGGATGAGGCCGACGTTTTCGCTCTCGCCCAGGAGGGCGGGCAGACCTGCATCCAGGTGTTCTTCTTCCGCTCCGGCCAGAACTGGGGTAACCGCGCTTATTTCCCGCGCGCCGGCATATCGCTGGAAGCGGGCGAAATCCTAAGTTCCTTCCTCGCCCAGTTCTATGACGACAAGCCGGTGCCGGGGCTCATTCTGCTGTCGCACGAGATCGCCGAGCGCCAGCTGATGGAGGAGGCGCTCGCCACCCATGCGGGGCACCGGGTCGAGATCGCCTGTCCGCGGCGCGGCGAGAAGAAGATGCTGGTCGATCATGCGGCGAGCAATGCCCGCGAGGCCATGGGAAGAAAGTTGGCGGAGAGCGCCTCGCAGGCGAAGCTCCTGGAGGGGGTGGCCCGCGTCTTCGATCTGGCGGAGCCGCCGAAACGAATCGAAGTTTACGACAATTCGCACATTCAGGGCGCTAACCCTGTGGGCGCAATGATTGTGGCGGGGCCGGAAGGTTTGATAAAATCGCAATACCGCAAGTTCAATATAAGGGCCGAGGACATCACATCGGATGATTTCGCCATGATGCGCGAGGTGCTGACCCGGCGTTTCTCCCGGCTTCTCAAGGAGCAGGGGGAGCGCAACGGAAGCGAGGCGGGCGAGACGCCTGCCTGGCCCGATCTGGTGCTGATCGACGG
>JANMQB010000597.1:0-5360 GCA_031370155.1 Hyphomicrobiales bacterium
CGCGAAAACAGCGCCGCCGCCAGCGCCACCCGCATCCGCCAGCCGCCGGAAATGGCCGAGCAGGGGCCGTTTTGAACGTCCTCGCTGAATCCGAGCCCGCTCAGGATGGTGGCGGCCCGCGCCGGCGCCGAATGGGCGTCGATGTCGGCCAGCCTGGTCTGGATTTCGGCTATGCGGTGCGGATCGCTGGCGGTTTCCGCTTCCGCCAAGAGGGCGGCCCGTTCCTGATCTCCCGCCAGAACCGTATCGATCAGGCTTTCGGGTCCGCCCGGCGCTTCTTGCGCCACGCTTCCAATGCGCGCTCGGCGCGGCACCGAAATGGATCCCGCTTCCGAGTGAAGTTCGCCGCGGATGAGATGCAGGAGCGTAGTCTTTCCCACCCCGTTGCGCCCGACCAGCCCCACCTTGTGGCCGTCGGGCACGGCAACGCTGGCGTCTTCCAGAAGCAGACGTCCGGCGATCCGGTAGGTGAGATTGTTGATATGCAGCATGGCCGGGCTTCTAGCGGGTTGCGGCTGAGTTGAGTAACTCCTTTTTTCTTCCGTCATCCCGGCGAAAGCCGCTATCGGATTCACACATTACCGCCGCGATCAAATGAGTTTGAGGCGCCAATGAGCGCATTGAACTCAATCAATAATTCGTCATCCCGGCGAAAGCCGGGACCCATTTTTCCGCGTGACGATTCCCCAACGACTGCGACCTGTCCATGCTGATCAATGGGTCCCGGCTTTCGCCGGGATGACGCAGGATGGGAGCCGACTCATTTCATGTGCAAACGGCTTCTAGCGGCATTGGCCGCGCCCGTCACCGCCGCGATTGCGATACACGGCTCAGCCGCATTGCAGAACCACGTTCCTGTCGAAACGATAGATGAAATAGGCGGCGCCCCCGCCATGCGGCAAAATGCTCAGGGGCTCGTAGCTCCGCTGGAGAGGGCTGCCGCCTCCAGCGTCGCATTTGACATTGACACCTGTCATGCTGCACTGCACAAATTACGTCTAGTGGGAGGAACACAGATCATGAATAAGCCGCGGCAGGCAGCGCCGGCCGGCAGCGTCTACATCGACGAGATCACCGTCATGCTGCGCGATCTGTTGCGCCAGGTGATCCGCACGCGCGAGCCGCGCGTCCTGGCGGTCATCGACCGCCCGGAGGACGCGGCGGCCATTCCCGCCGACCTCATCGAGCATGCGCTGCAGGTGATCGGCATCTGGCTGCAGCTTCTCAATATCGCCGAGGAAAACGGCGCCATGCGGGCCAGGCGCCGGCTTGAATCCCAAGGCGGCCCGGATCAGGTGACCGGCTCCTTCTCCAATGCGCTCTCGGTCGTCGCCGCCGCCGGTGTTTCTCCCGAGGCGGTGCAGCGGGTTCTCGATACCATCGATGTGCAACCGACGCTCACCGCGCATCCGACCGAGGCCAAGCGCGTTACCGTGCTCGAAATCCACCGCCGTATCTATCTCAAGCTTTATGAACTGGAAAGCCCGCGCTGGACCCAGCGCGAACGCCAGGCGCTGGTCGCCCACTTGCGCAACGAGATCGATCTTCTGTGGATGACCGGCGAAATCCGCCTTGAGAAGCCGACCGTCGAACAGGAAGTCCACTGGGGCCTGCATTTCTTCCGCGAGGCCCTCTACGACCGCACCACCGCGCTCTGCGATCTGCTCGAGGCTGCACTGCTGCGCCATTATCCGGAACTCCCCGCCCGGGTGCGTCCGCCGCTAAAATTTTCCTCCTGGATCGGCGGCGACCGCGACGGCAATCCCTTTGTCACCGTCGACGTCACCCGCCAGGCCCTGGCCGAGAACCGCGCTGCCGCGCTGGCGCGTCTCGACAAGCGCCTCAAGGAATTGGCGCAGCTGATGTCGATCAGCGTCAACGAAATGACGGTGCCGGAGGATTTCCGCCGCCGCATCGCCGTGCAGATCGAGGCGGCGGGAGATGAAGGCGGCCTCGCCCAGCGCAACAACCCCGAGCCCTTCCGGCAGTTTTTCAGCGCCCTGCGGGTCCGTCTTGCCGCAACTTTCAGGCCAGGCGCGAAAGCCAAGCCTTTCAAGGACACCGCCGAGCTCGGTGCCGAGCTTCTCGCCGCCGAACAGGCGCTCGCCGACATGCAGGCCGTATCGATCGCCGCCTCGCTGGTGCGGCCGGTGCGCTGGGAAGTCGAAATTTTCGGCTTCCGCACCGTGCGCCTCGACATCCGCCAGAACACCACCGTGATCAATCGCGTCCTCGCCGAAATCTGGCGCAAGATGAATCCTCTGGCGGAGAACGATCCGCCTGCGGCCGGCAGCGCCGAATGGTCCCGCTGGATCGACGCCGAGTTGCGGAAGCCTCTTGGCTTCCTGCCACAGTTCCGCGGTCTTTCCGATGAGGCGCGCGAGCTCCTCGATCTTCTGGGGCTTATCCGCGACACTCTCGACGGCCCCGATCCGCAGGCGATCGGCTGTTTCATACTGTCGATGACCCAGCAGGCCGCCGATGTGCTCGGCCTCTATCTGCTCGCCAAATATTGCGGCCTGTTCAGCGACGAGACGAGCCGCGAGACCTGCCGCCTGCGCGTCGTGCCGCTGTTCGAAACCATCGACGATCTGCAGCGCGCGCCCGCCATCCTCGGGCACATGCTGGCCGCACCGGTGGTGCGCAGCTCCGTCGCCGCCACCGGCGGCCGTCAGGAAATCATGCTGGGCTATTCCGACTCGAACAAGGATGGCGGCTTCTTCTGCGCCCGCTTCGAGCTCTTCGAGGCCCAGCGCCGCCTGCTGCGGGCGGGCCGCGAGGCGGGCGTTGCGGTGAGCTTCTTCCACGGCCGCGGCGGCTCGGTGAGCCGCGGCGGCGCCCCCACCGGCCGCGCCATCGCCGCCCAGCCGGCGGGCACCGTCGGCGGCCGCATGCGGGTAACCGAGCAGGGCGAAGTCGTCTCGTCGAAATTCGCCAATCGCGGCACCGCCCTCTACAATCTGGAAATTCTTGCCGCCAGCGTCTTCGTCCACACGCTCAAATCGGCCGACGAGCCGGAACTGCGCATCGTTCCCGAACACCAGCAGGCGGTCGAGTCGATCGCCCAGGGCTCGTTCCGGCACTACCGCAAGCTCGCTGAGGATCCGGCCTTGCTCGCCTATTTTCAGGGCGCCTCGCCGGTCGAGGAACTCGCCGATCTCAAGCTCGGTTCGCGCCCCACCCGCCGCTTCGGCGCCACCGGCATCGGCGATCTGCGCGCCATTCCCTGGGTCTTCGCCTGGAGCCAGAACCGCCACCTGCTCACCGGCTGGTACGGGCTGGGCTATGCGCTGGACGATTTCCTGGTGCCACGCGGCGCTAAAGGGTTGGAGCTGCTGCGCGAGATGTTTAAGCGCTCGCGCGGCTTCCGCCTCGCCGTCGACGAAGTCGAAAAGTCGCTCTATCTCGCCGACATGGGCGTGGCCGAGTTATATGCCGGGCTGGTGGCCGATCGCACCGACGCCGAGCGGGTCTTCGCCATGATCCGCCACGAGCACCGCCGCACCGCGCGCGCCATTCTGGAACTGACCGGCGAAACCATCCTGTGCGAGCGTTTCGAGGGCCTGCGCCGCCGTTTCGAGCGGGTGCGGCCCATGGTCGATCAGGCCAACCGCTGGCAGGTGGAACTGTTGCGCGAGACGCGTAGTTCCGGGAGCCGCGACACGCTGATGATGCCCTTGCTGATGACCATGAACTGTGTCGCGGCGGGGCTGGGCTGGACTGGGTAAACCGTTTTTCGGAAAATTTGATCGATCTTGTTAGCCGCCCGCTCACCGCGCCGGGCATTTAGAATTGCCTTAACCACAAATCCGCCACATCATCGCGGGACTTCCAATCCCGGGAAGGCAATGCGAGGGAATCAGGCAATGAAATTCAAGGTGAGCCAGACGGCATTGGCGCTTTTCTTCGGCGCCGCTTTGATCGCGGCCCCGGCGGTCTTCGGGGCCAAGGGCCCGCTCGCCTATGACCAGGCTTTCGCCGGACCAGGCAAGAGCGGCGATCGCGGCAATGGCAAAGGCAACGGCGGCGGCAGGGACAAGAAGGCCGCCGCGGCCGAGGAAGTTGAAGAAGTAGTCGATGAAGTTGAAAAGAAGAAGAAATTGAAACTCGGCGCGCTGAACGCCTATCACGCCTCGCCCAACGCCTACAAGAATGCTTCGCCCAATTCGCGGGTCGGCAGAATCGCCGCCTATTGGGACAAACTCCAGGAATATGAAAAGGACGGAATTACTGATGAGGAACAGGCCGAACTCGACGATCTGCTGGATGCGGCGGCCAACAAACCCATCGACGCTGCAACCCGCGAAGCGTTCAACGACTTGCTCCGCGAGAAGTTCGCCGGCGAGGAAGAAACGACCGAGTAAACGCAATTCCTCCGTGGACCTGGGCCGGACATCGTTCCGGCCCTTTTTCTTGCCCTTACTGCCACCCCTTGCCGCCCGTCCCCCTTTCCGGTGTATGCTCCCGTTTCGACGCCAAATCAGGGAGGATATTCATCATGGCGCTTTCCAAACGCAGCTTGCTTGCCGCCGCCGCAGTGCTGGCCTTTGCCGGCTCGGCTTCGGCCGCCGAAATGATCGGCAATTGCGAATTGTCCGGCGCCAAGGGCTCGATTCCCATCGAGAGCCCCGCCAAGGCCGGGCAATTGACCGTGGAAGTCTCGTTGCCCGCGCCCATCTGGTGGAACGGCGACACGCCGGAATCGATCAAGGACGGCATGGAATATTGCATGGCCGCCGAAATCGCCTGGCGGGCCGGCTATGACAAGGTCGAGGTGGTGAATGTCGGCTGGGATCCGCTCATTGCCGGACAGACCGCCGATTTCGATCTTGCCATGTCGGAAATCTCGATCACCGAGGAACGCAAGAAGGTGCATGACTTCTCGGTTCCCTATTTCTATTCCGATATCGGCGTGCTGTCCCGAACCGATGCGCCTGTCGACGAAAAGTCGATCAAGTCGGCCAAGGTTGGCGTGCAGCAGGCGACCACCGGTGCGACCTTCGTTCAGGAGAAGCTCGGCCTGACCGACGTGCAGGTCTACCCTGAACAGCCCGATCTGTTCACCGCCCTGACCGCCGGACAGATCGATGCGGCGATGACCGACACCTCGATCGTCTTGGCGTGGGAAGTCGCCAATCCAGACAAGGTGAAGGTGGTGGGCCAGTACAAGACCGGCGAGACCTACGGTGCCATCTATCCGAAGGGCAATCCCAACAATGCCACCATCGACAAGATCTACCAGGCGATGATCGCCGACGGCACCATGGCCAAGCTCGGCGCCAAATATCTTGCCGCGGCCTGGGGCAAGGACCCGGCTACGATTCCCTATTTCAATCCGTGATGGCTGCTCCCCCTTCCGG
>JANMQB010000375.1:0-3454 GCA_031370155.1 Hyphomicrobiales bacterium
CCGCAAAGTTCGAGGAAACCACAACCACGTACCCGCCACTCGCCGGAACTATGGTTTTACCGTCGATGTAACAACCATGACGTTTCGCTGCGCCGTCCCATCGGGGGCGGCGCAGTTCCGTTGGCAGTACGCGGGGGGACAGGATGGCCGCCAAGCTGACCGGGTGGGAACTCTTGGCGCTCGAGCCGCCGGGCTGGGGCGGCAATCTCCTGATCGGCGCCGTCAGCACCCTGGAGATTTCATTTTGCGCCTATGCGCTCGGCCTGGGACTCGGCCTTCTCGGCGCCATGGGCAAGCTGAATGGAGGGCCGGTGGCGCGGGGCGTGCTGGAGGCCTACACCACCATCGTCCGCTCGGTGCCAGAGCTGTTGCTCATCGTCATCCTTTTCTATCTCGGTACCGACACGCTCAACCGAGTTCTCGACCAACTCGGCTATGAAGCCATGCGCATCAACGGCTTCGTGGCGGCGGTTACGGTTCTGGGTTTCGTCCAGGGCGCCTATTCGACGGAAGTGCTGCGCGGCGCCATCCAGGCGATCCCGTTGGGCCAGATCGAGGCCGCCAAGGCTTATGGCATGCCGCCATGGACTCGCTTTCGCCGCATCGTCCTGCCCGCCATGCTGCCCTATGCCATTCCGGGTCTGTCCAATCTCTGGCTCAACGCCACCAAGGACTCCTCGCTAGTGGCGGTCGTCGGCTACAGCGAACTGGCGCTGACCACCCGCCAGGCGGCGGGCGGAACCAAGCACTATTTCCTTTTCTTTTCCGTCGCCGCGCTGATGTATCTGGCAATCTCCATCGTGTCCCTCCGCCTGTTCGCGGCACTTGAGCGCCATGTGCGGCGCGGCCAGCCGAAGGTGCATTGAGATGGACTGGTCCTGGCTGCCCGATTATCTGCCGCAACTGCTGAACGGCCTGTGGCTTTCCTTGGTACTCCTGGTTCTCTCCTGCTTTTTCGGCGCCATCCTCGGCGTTCCCATCGGACTCGTCCAGGTGACGGGGCCCAGGCCGCTCGGACTTCTGGCTCAGGGTTTCTGCGCCACGATCCGCGGCACGCCGCTGCTCATCCAGATATGGCTTCTCTATTACGGGCTCGGTTCGCTGTTCCCGATGATCCCGGAAATCCGCCAGAGTTTCCTCTGGCCGGTGCTGCGCGAGGGCTTCTTCTATGCGGTGCTGGCCTTCACCTTGAGTTTCGCGGGCTATGAGGGTGCGGTCATGCGCGGCGCCTTCTTGGGCGTGCCCAAGGGCGAATTGGAAGCGGCGCGCGCCCTCGGCATGTCGCCCTTCACGGTGCTGCGCCGGGTGTGGCTGCCACGCGCCATCCGGCTGGTGCTGCCGACCCTTACCGGCGAGGTGATCCTGCAGCTCAAGGCCACGCCCCTGGCGGCTACCATCACGGTGATGGACTTGTTCGGCGTCTCCAACATGATCCGCCAGGATACCTACCGCGTCTACGAACCGCTGCTATTGGTGGCGGTGGTCTATTTCTGCTTGACCTGGATCATCACCAGCCTCTTCAACTTGATCGAGCGGCAAGTGCCGATGAAACGATGATCGAGGACAAGATCGCAAGCTTCGCCGGCGAGCTGACGGCGATCCGCCACGATTTGCACATGCATCCCGAGCTGCAATTCGAGGAGGTGCGCACCGGCGCCATCGTGGCCCGTGAACTGGCGCTCTACGGATTTAAGGTGACGGCGGGCGTGGCCGGCACGGGCGTCGTCGGTACACTGAAGAACGGCACGAGCAGCCGGACAATCGGCATCCGCGCCGACATGGATGCCCTGCCGATCCACGAAACCACCAATCTGCCCTATGCCTCGCGCTCTCCCGGCAAGATGCATGCCTGCGGCCATGACGGTCACACCACCATGCTGTTGGGTGCCGCCCGCTATCTGGCCGAGACCCGCAATTTCGACGGCACCGTGCATCTCATTTTCCAGCCGGCCGAGGAAGACGTGAGCGGCGCCAGGCGCATGATCGAGGAGGGCGTGTTCGAGCGCTTCCGCTGCGACGCCGTCTTCGCGCTCCATAATATTCCGGGCGAAGCGGCGGGCCAGGTCACCGTGCGCGCGGGCCCGATCACCGCCGCCGTCGATATCGTCGATGTGATGGTGCGCGGCGTCGGCGGCCATGGCGCGCTGCCGCACAAATCCGCCGATCCGATCGTCGCCGCCTCCGGCATCGTTGTGGCACTGCAATCGATCATGGCGCGCAATGTCGATCCGCATGACGCGGCGGTCATCACCGTGGGCGCCTTCAATTCCGGCTCCATGGCGACGGTCATTCCGGGTGAGGCGCATTTGCAAATCGGCGTCAGAACCTGCACCGAGGAGGTGCGCGCACTGCTGCGGCGGCGGATCATGGAGCTCGTTTCGGCCCAGGCGAAATCCTTCGGCTGCGAGGCCGAAATCCACTATGGCCACGGTTACAGCTATCCGCCGGGGATCAATACGCCGGAGCTGGCGCGGCTGGTGCGCGATGTGGCGATGGAAATGGGTCAGGAGCCCGCCCGCATCGACATGCGCGGCCCCTTCATGTTCTCCGAGGATTTCGCCTATATCCAGCAGATCGTGCCCGCCTGCTATTTCGGCCTCGGCAATGGCGCCAGCCGCGGCCTGCACGATGCGGGCTATGACTTCAACGATGAGCTCCTGGTGAAGGGCCCCGCCTTCTGGGGGAGGCTGGTCGAGAAATTCTTGGCCTCAGCCTAGATGGCAGCCGGCCTTGCGCTGGCCGGCGAGATACTCATCGATGATCTGGTGGTAGCGCACCTTGCCAAAACTGGGGAAATGGCCGCCATGGACGATGGCGACGGGCAGGGTGCGGATGCGCGCGAAGGTCGCCGCGTACTGTTCCTTGTCCGAATGATAGGCATCGTCGATCAGCGGCCCGTCATAGACGATATCGCCCGACAGAAAGATGCCGGTCTTGGCCTCGAACAGCCCGATGCCGCCCGGCGAATGGCCGGGCGTGTGGACGACCTCGAAGGCGCGGTCGCCGACATCGATCATGTCGCCGTCCTCGAGCAGGCGCTGGGCGGGGGCCGGTGGAACGCGATAGGCGCTGGCATCCCAGTCTTGCGGCAGGGCATCGAACATCTCGTCGGTCGCATAGCGGTCGGCGAGCGTCCAGTCATTGCGCGGATCGGCAAGAATATGGGCCTCGGCCCGGTGCGCGCAGCGCTCCGGGAATTCGTGGTGGCAGCCGATGTGATCGAAATGGGTGTGGCTTGCCACACAGACGAGCGGGCGCTCGGCCACCAGGCTCACATGCCGGCGCAGGCTGACATGACCGAGTCCCGTATCGAACAGAAGGTCGCGGTCGCGGCCGCGTACATGCCACATGTTGCAGCGGAAGAAAGGCTTGATCCACGGCTCGTGAACGAGCGTCACGCCGTCGGCCATGCGGATCGTTTCGTACCAGTCCGTATGGCTGATCTCATTCATGG
>JANMQB010000043.1:0-3101 GCA_031370155.1 Hyphomicrobiales bacterium
CCGTATTCCTCGCCCAGGATGCCATGGTCGGGATAGCGGCTCGCGATCAGTTCGCGGATGGCGCGCTCGCCCGCCCGGTCGCCCTCGGTGACCGGGTCCCAGATCGGCCCATCCTTGACCTCGACCGGCGTGTTGCGGCGGAAATAGTGGAGGATCGCCTTGGCGGAGGCCTCGGCCAAAGTGAGGGCAAATCGGGTGAGGTCGGTCCAGTCGGTAGTGTTGGCCATGGTCGCTTCCGCGTGTGCTCAAGGGACTTGCTAGAGTACGGTGGCGGTCCGCTCAAGCGACACAATTTTTTGCATTGCAGCATGAACGGGAACCACTGCGAATCTTGCATAGCTCAATGAAGATATGCCAGCGCCATCGGATATCATGTTTATATTGATATAAATCAATAGATTAATTAACTTCTTTGCGAGCGGAAAAGTGTGATATTTTTGACTGCCTGAAAAAATTTTGGCTCCGATATCTTGCACTTTTCATGCTGCACTGCCAACTTGGTTCTCGAGGCAGAGATGTCTCAGCCCTTTTTGGGCGTTTCCTCCCTAGACTTGGGCCGGTCACCTTGGTGTATCGGCCCCTTTTTTATTCGGCCGCAAGTTGCTGTGGGCCGACGAGGCTGGCGAAGGCGGCGAGCAAGTCGCCGCTGACGGCGGTCAGCGTCTGGCGCAGGGGCTCGAAGCCCTTTGACTTCTCCTGTGTCGTTTCATCGATATAGAGAGCCCGGTTGATCTCAATCTGCAGGGCGTGGCGGCCGGCCCGGGGGGCGCCATGGCTGTGGGTAATGAAGCCGCCCGCATAGGGCTTGTTGCGCAGAACGCGCAGGCCCCGGGCCCGCAGCAGGTCTTCCAGATATGCCGTGACCTCCTCGCTGCACGAGGCGCCGAAGCGGTCGCCGAGCACGACATCGACCTGCGGAATCGCGGCGGGAGAGATGTGATTGGCGGCGCTCGACGGCATGGAATGGCAATCGACCAGCAGCACCGACCCGTTCTTGGCGAAGACCTCTTCGACTAAAGCCGAGAGAGTACGGTGATAAGGCCGGTAAATCCGCCCGATGCGCGACAGAGCTTCGGCGATGGGGAGACGGCCGCGATATATGTCCTCACCCTCGGTCACGACGCGGGGAATGGTGCCGAGGCCGCCGGCTACGCGCGGCGAGGTGGCGTTGACGTAACCCGGCAACTCGCCAGAGAACATGCGCGGATCGAGCTCATAGGGCTCGCGGTTCAGGTCGATGTAACTGCGCGGCACATGGGCGAGAAGCAGCGGGGCGCCGTGCAGGAGGCAGCCCGCGAACAGCTCGTCGATGTAGCAATCCTCGGATTTGCGCAAGGCTTGCGGCGACAACCGGGTTTGGCACAGGAACTCGGCCGGATAAACGCGGCCGCTGTGCGGCGAATTGAAAATCGCCGGAGCGGTCCAGGCCCCCGGGGCCCTGATCTCGAAATCGCCGGTGCCGGCGGCGTCGGGCATTTTGCGCTCCCTTTGCTGCGCCGGCACATACTATCGGACAGCGCGGCTATGTCCACAGTTGCCGCCGGTTCATTGCCCGTTTACACATTGTTTCTAATTTGCTTTGTCCGGTGGGACAGGGTCTACAGTGCGGAGGGACGGCGGCTGGAATAGCGTCGGGAACCATGGCTAAGATTATTTTGGCAGAAGACGACAACGACATGCGGCGCTTCTTGGCAAAGGCTCTGGAGAAGGCCGGCCATCATGTCACCGCCTTCGCCGAGGGCGCCAGCGCGTTTGAGGAAATCAAGCAGACCACCTTCGACCTGCTGCTGACCGACATCGTCATGCCGGAAATGGACGGCATCGAGCTTGCCCGCCGCGCCGCCGAACTCGATCCGGCGCTGAAGATCATGTTCATCACCGGCTTCGCGGCGGTGGCGCTGCATCCGGACTCGCGGGCGCCCAAGGACGCCAAGGTGCTGTCGAAGCCGTTCCACCTGCGCGATCTCGTCGCCGAAGTCGACCGCATGATGGCGGCCTGAAAGAGACGAATTCGATTTGGATTCCGCAAACGCGCGCCTTGAACTCAGCGGACATTCATCTCCGCGTCGTCATGGTGGATCGTCCTTACTCTCCGTCCGATCGACCCCAGACCCCTGTCTCAGAGCCCGGGCCTCCTGACAGCGTTGGCGTCTAATGTGACAGCGGTCTGGGCGAGTGCTCTACCCCTCAGTTTTGCGCCGGTCTTTAACACGATCGCTGTCTTGCATAATATGTTGCCTTTGAAGACGGACGTCGTTCCAAGCGTGGTTTTTCCGGCAACCTGCCAGAAGATGTTTCTGGGCAGTGCGCCGCCACTGAGAATTACCTTCTTGCCAGCGCTGATACTCAGATTGCCCGCTATCTGGAATATCCAGACGGCATTTTCGCTGCCCGAAAGGGTGACATCCGCTGGTATGATCACGCCAGTACCCCATTTGTAGAGTCCAGGTAAAAGTACCCTTCCGCCAATATTTCCGCCACCCAAGTTAACAGCACGAGGATTCGTTCGTCCAGCGGCGTTGGTGTACGCGGTTTGCATGTCTCCTATAGCCGTGGTTAGCCTGATAGGAGTTGGAGCCGCATCATTGGCTGCAAAGACTTTTCCAGTCACAAGAGATGATCTCGAAAACTGACCCGAGCTATCCCGAACCAACCCAAATCCCGTTATATAAGTTCTAGCGGCTGGACTAACTCCAATATTTCCAACAATCGCGGTGGTTCCAGTGGTCGATATTCCTGCCTTCGAGAGAATCGCATAATTACGCGCCGTTCCAAGATCTACCGGCGCACGAAATGCAAAGGTGGTGGCGGAAACCTGAACGATTTCAGCGGATGCAATGGGCGTCAATGCGAAAACCGAGGCGCATAGCGCCAGCGCTCCCCAGCGCATGCGCCTTGCTGGAGCCCGCGGCGCCGCGACAAAGTCTGCGCAACCTTGCTGTGATCTCATGGCTTGTCTTCCCTCATGGGTTGTCTTCATTAAACGCATGACATTGGGAAAGGTTCCCTGCGGGGGTGAGCCGCGCAAATGTGCCGCAATCGATCTGCTCGCCCAGGCACCTGCACAAAACCCGTAAAATGCGGGTTTTATTGACACTTTT
>JANMQB010000049.1:0-3389 GCA_031370155.1 Hyphomicrobiales bacterium
ATGGCGGCGGAGCCGAGATTTAAGCGGGAATTAACCGCCGCGTCCCCATGGTGCCGGACGCGGCGCTGTCCTTGCGCCGAGGTGGGTAAGCTTATGCGTTACGGCGTTCCTGTTGCGGCGGCCATTCTGCTGATGGCCGCAGGTCCGGCTCCGGCCGGGCAGGGCAAATTCGAAATCTTGGGAGGCCTCGGCGACGGCGAGGCTTCGGCGCCGCCGCCGGGCAGCGCGATTCTCTTCGGCGCAACCTCGCACCGCATCGTCGAGTTCACGACCGATCTGCCGCCCGGCACGGTGATCGTCAAGACCGACGAGCGCCGGCTCTATTATATCATGCATGACGGCCGCGCCGTAATGTACGGCGTCGGCGTCGGCCGCGAAGGCTTTACCTGGTCTGGAACCGACGTCGTCACTCGCAAGGCGGAATGGCCCACCTGGCGGCCCCCCACGGAAATGATCCTGCGCGAGGCCGAGCGGGGCAGGGCCATTCCCGAATTCGTGGCGGGCGGGCCCGACAATCCGCTGGGCGCCCGCGCCATCTATATCGGCGATACCGAATACCGCATTCACGGCACCCCGCAGCCGTGGACCATCGGCCAGGCCACGTCGTCGGGCTGCATCCGCATGACCAACGAAGAAGTAATCGACCTTTACGAGCGGGTCCGGGTCGGCACTTTGGTGGTCGTCGAATAAAATTGCACGGAAACCGCGCAACCGGCGGCGGCACTAACCCGTCATTAACCTAAACAGTTCATCTTCACCGCGTTGGTTTGTCTTGGAGTTTCGGCATGTTCACCATGGTTCCCAGCACCGCCCGCGGGATCTCGAAAGCGAATTACCTGGTTTCGGTGGCCGCGGCCGTCCTGCTGGCCGCCTGTTCCGGCGCCGCCGACCGCTTTGCCGAAAACCCCTCGGACGCCGATCCGGTCTATACCGCCTCGGTGCCGAAGGAGAATTCCGCCACACCCGGCGACGATACGATCGCCTCACGCCCCTTGGACGGCACAACCACCGGCTACGGCTACCGCCCGCCAGCCTACAAGCAGCAGACGGCGGCGGCGCCGCAGGGCGGAACCGTGCGCATCGCGCCCGGCATGACGCTCTATTCAATCGCCAGGGCGAACGGCCTGACGGTCTCTCAGCTTGCCGCCGCCAACGGCCTGACGCCGCCCTATTCGGTGCAGCCCGGGCAGTTGATCCGGGTTCCCGGCGTCACGCGGGTGGTTGCTCCGCAAGCGGCTCTGAGCGCACCCGAAGCCACCGCCGCCAGGCGGCCGGTCACCTCCGCCTCCGCAACCCATACGGTGGCCGCCGGCGAGACGCTGTTCTCCCTCGGCCGCCAATATTCTCTCTCGCCCTACGCCATCGCTGCGGCGAACGGCCTGTCCCGCAATGCCACTTTGAGCGTCGGCCAGAAGGTGAAACTGCCGGCGGGAGGCAGCCTGCCGGCCGAACAGCAACAGGCCGAAGCCTCGCCCGATAACGAATTGGCGCCGAGGCCGGCCAAGAACGAGGATAAGGTTGTAGCCGAGCAGGCTCCGATTCCCGCGCCGGCCGAGACCGGACAAGTTGCCGCCGCGCCAGCCGACGCCGGCATGCCCGCCTTGCGCTGGCCGGTGCGCGGCAAGGTCATTTCCGCCTATGGTTCCAAGCCCAATGGCCTGAAGAACGAAGGCATCAACATCGCCGTGCCGGAAGGCACTGCCGTCCGTGCCGCCGAAAGCGGCGTGGTCGCCTACGCCGGCAACGAGCTGAAAGGTTATGGCAATCTGGTGCTGATCCGCCACGACGGCGGCTGGGTGACAGCCTATGCCCACGCCAAGGAGCTCCTGGTCAAGCGCGGCGACACGGTGAAGCGCGGCGACATCATCGCCAAGGCCGGCCAGACGGGCTCCGTGTCGAGCCCGCAGCTTCACTTCGAAGTTCGCAAGGGTGCAACCGCGATGGATCCCGTCAAATATCTTTCGGATTCCACTGCCTCGAACTGAACTCCCGGACGGCACCCTGCAAGGCACGAGCCCGGAAGCGATTCCGGGCTCTTGCTTTTTCGCGTCGGCGCGTCATGCTCGCTGGTTCAGGGAGTTGCGCCATGATCAGAGTGTGGGGCCGCCGCAGTTCGGTCAATGTGCAGAAGGTGTTGTGGACGCTGGCCGAGCTCGACATTCCATTTGCCCGGGAAACCGTCGGCGGCAGTTTCGGCGGCAATCGCGATCGCGATTTCCTGCGCATGAATCCGAACGGACTGATCCCGGTGATCCACGACGGCGATGTGACGATGTTCGAATCGAACGCCATTGTCCGTTATCTCGCGGCCCGCTATCGCGCCGGCCTGCTGCGTCCCAAGGATCACAAAGCACTCGCCTGGGCCGAGCAATGGATGGAATGGCAGCAGAGCACGGTTCATCCGCTGGTGGCGGCGATCTTCATGAACAATGTGCGGCTGCCGCCGCAAAAGCGCGATGCCGCCGCCGTGTCCGAGGCGGAGCGCAAGCTCGTCGAGCCCTTGAAAATCGCCGACCGCCATCTTGCCCAGCACGACTGGTTCGCCGGCGAAAAGTTCTCATTCGGCGACATCGTCATGGGCTGCATCTTCTGGCGCTACATGGCGCTCGACTGCGTGAAGCCGGACATTCCCCACGTGATGGACTGGTTCGAGGCGCTGAAGCAGCGCGGCCCCTACCGGCAGTGGGTCATGGTGCCGGTCGGCCGCAATGAGGATGAGTGGGCGAAATATGAGCGGGAGTTGGGGTAGAGGATGGCAGCTCACTTTCCCATCCCCAAAGTTTGGTCATCCCGGCTTTCGCCGGGATGACGGCATTTGGAGGCGGCATTAGCCCTCCAGTTTCCGACCCGTCTTGCCGGCGAAATCCTGGATGAACTGCCAGGCGACGCGCCCCGAGCGGCTGCCGCGGGTTGCCGCCCATTCGAGTGCCGCGGCGCGCAAGGCCTCCGGCTTGGCGCCGAGGCGGAAGTGCCTGGCATAGGCATCGATCATTTCGAGATAGTCGTCCTGCGAGCAATGGTGGAAGCCGAGCCACAGGCCGAAGCGGTCGGAGAGCGAGACCTTCTCCTGCACCGCCTCGGACGGATTGATGGCGGTCGAGCGCTCGTTGTCGATCATGTCGCGGGCCATGAGGTGGCGCCGGTTCGAGGTGGCATAGAGAATCATGTTGTCCGGGCGGCCCTCGATGCCGCCCTCCAGCGCCGCCTTGAGCGATTTGTAGGAGGTATCCTCGGCATCGAAAGAGAGGTCGTCGCAGAACACGATGAAACGGAATTGGGCGGCCTTGCGGATGAGCGCCATCAGGGCGGGCAGGCTCTCGATATCCTCGCGGTGGATTTCGACGAGCTTGAGCGCGCCCGTCTTGCCGCTGACCGTGTGATGGACGGCC
>JANMQB010000052.1:0-2427 GCA_031370155.1 Hyphomicrobiales bacterium
GCGGACCGGGTGGCCCAGATCATCACCTTCGGCAAGCTGCAGGCCCGCATGGTGACGCGCGATGTGGGCCGCGTGCTGCAGATGCCTTACGGCCAGGTCGACCGGCTGTCGAAGCTGATCCCGATGAATCCGGCCAATCCGGTAACCCTGGCGCAGGCGATCGCTGCGGAGCCGCGGCTGCAAGAGGAGCGCGACCGCGATCCGGCGGTGAAGTCGCTGTTCGAGATCGCGCTCAAGCTGGAAGGCCTCAACCGCAACGCCTCGACCCACGCGGCAGGCATCGTCATTGGCGACCGGCCGCTCGAGGAACTGGTGCCGCTTTACCGCGATCCGCGCTCGGCCATTCCAGCCACCCAGTTCAACATGAAATATGTCGAGAAGGCGGGGCTCGTCAAATTCGACTTCCTCGGCCTCAAGACGCTTACCGTGATCGACAAGGCGCAGAAACTTATCCGGTTGCGCGAGCCTTCATTCGACATCGAACGCATCGCCTACGACGATGCCAAGACCTACGAGATGCTGGGCCACGGCGACACGGTGGGCGTGTTCCAATTGGAAAGTTCCGGCATGCGCGACGTGTTGCGCAAGATACGGGCCGACTGCATCGAGGACATCATCGCCATCGTGGCGCTGTACCGCCCCGGTCCCATGGACAATATCCCGCGCTTCATCGCCTGCAAGAATGGCGACGAACAGCCGGACTATTTGCACCCATTGATCGAACCGGTGCTGAAGGAAACCTACGGCATCATGGTCTATCAGGAGCAGGTGATGCAGATCGCCCAGCTCCTGTCCGGCTATTCGCTCGGCGAAGCGGATCTCCTGCGCCGCGCCATGGGCAAGAAGATCAAGTCCGAGATGAATGCGCAGAAGGAGCGTTTCGTCAAAGGCGCCACCGCCAAGGGCATCGAGGCGCACCGGGCCGACTACATCTTCGAACTGGTGGCGAAATTTGCGGGCTACGGCTTCAACAAGTCGCATGCCGCGGCCTATGCGGTGGTGGCCTACCAGACGGCCTTCCTCAAGGCCAATCATCCGGTGGAGTTTCTGGCGGCCTCGATGTCGCTCGACATGGGCAACACCGACAAGCTCATGCAGTTCCGCCGCGAGGCGCAACGGCTGGGCGTTGCGATCGTGCCGCCTTCGGTCAATGGCAGCGGCGGCGGTTTCGCGGTGAAGGAGGGCGCCGTTCTCTATTCGCTGGCGGCGCTGAAGAATGTCGGGGCGGGCGCCATCGCGCATCTGGTCGAGGCGCGCGAGGCGGGCGGGCCCTTTGCTTCGCTCGCCGATTTTGCCAAGCGGATTGACGGCCGCATTGTCAACAAGCGGGCGCTGGAGAGCATGGCCAAGGCGGGGGCCTTCGATTGCCTCAATGCCAACCGGGCTCAGGTGCTCGACGGCGTTGAATCGATCCTCGCCATGGCAAGCCGCACCAGTTCCGAAGCCGAGGCCGGACAGGACGATCTGTTCGGCGCGGCGGCGGGCGGCGGCAACGACCTGGTGTTGCCGGCCCGCGAGGCCTGGCCGCCCATGGAAAGGCTGTCACATGAATTCGAGGCGGTGGGCTTTTATCTTTCCGGCCATCCACTCGACGATTATGTGAAGCCGCTGGCCAAGCTCGGCGTCGAGACCTGGGCGTCGTTCCACGAGAAGGCGCTGACCAAGGGGGCGACGGCGGCGAAGCTGGCGGGCACCGTCACGCACCGCCAGGAGCGGCGCTCCAATTCCGGCAACAAATTCGCCTTCGTCGGCTTTTCCGATCCAACCGGCCAGTTCGAGGCCATCTGCTTTTCCGATACGCTGGCGGCGGCGCGCGATCTGCTCGAGCCCGGCAAGGCGGTGATCGCGCGGGTCGAGGCCGATGTCGAGGGCGAAGAGGTGAAGCTCAGGCTGCAATCGGTCGAGGTGCTCGACAAGGCGGCGGCCACGGCGATTTCCGGACTCACCATCTTCATGCACGACGCCAGGCCCATCGATTCGATCGCCCAGCGCCTCGGCAATGGCGGCCGCGCGCCCGTACGACTGGTGCTGATGCTGGACAAGGGCCGCGAGGTCGAGCTGGCGCTCGGCAACAAGTTCATCGTGACGCCGCAAATCAAGGGCGCGATCAAGGCCATTCCCGGCGTGGTCGACGTGCAGGATTTCTGAGACTGTTACAGCAGCCCCCGCTTCGCCAGATTGCGCAGCAGGTGGCTGATGCCGAAGGTCCAGGGCGCGGCCTTGTCGGAATACACCATGCGGTTGGTGAGGCTGCCCAGTTCGCGCGCGGCGACGGTGACGATGTCGCCCAGCTTGTGAGTGAAGCCCTGGCCCTTGACGCCGCGGTCCTCGACGGGGGCGAAGAGGGTGCCGAGGAAAAGCACCGCTCCATCCGGGTACTGATGATTGCGGTTGAGCATCTGGCTCACCAGGTCGGCGGGGTCGCGG
>JANMQB010000068.1:0-3705 GCA_031370155.1 Hyphomicrobiales bacterium
CTCGCCATCCTGTTCGGCGTTTCGATATTCGTGCTGTCCCTCGACGTCGTCGCCTATGCCAAGGAGATCCTGGCTTTGGGCTCGGGCGGCATCGGCATCGTCGCCGAATACATGCTGATGCGCGCACCCGGCACGCTCGCCACCTTCCTCCCCATCAGCATGCTGCTCGCCTTGCTTCTGGTGCTTACCGAACTCAGCTATCGCAATGAGGTTCCGGCGCTGTGGTCGGCGGGACTTTCGCCGTTCCGCATCACGGTCATGCTTCTGCCCTTGGGTTTCCTGGCCGGCGGGCTGCACTTCCTCTTGACCGACAGGGCAATCCCGGCCGCGGCGCCGGTCCTTCGCGAGTGGGGAGTGGGCGACTACGGCGAGAAGAAGCTCAAAGTCGGCGAGCGCGATCCGATCTGGATGCGCTCGGGCAGCGACATTCTCCGCGCCGGCACGGCCAACGCCGATTCGACGAGGCTCGCGGACGTCATCATCTTCCGCCGCGATGCCACGGGCCTCCTGCGCGAGCAGATCTTCGCCCGCCAGGCCATTCTCGAAGGCGACCGCTGGAATCTCAAGGACGTCATCGTCTACTACCGCGACAATCTTCCGCCCGACCGGCTCTCCGCGCTCGTCTATTCCGGCGCCATGAAACCCGCCGCCGCCGGTGCCAGGTCCGGCGATCCCGAGGAAATGTCGCTCGCCGATCTCGGCTATTTCATCGACAATGCCGGCTTTGGCATAAGACCCGCCTGGGTCTACGAAACCTGGTGGCACAAGCGCCTGTCGCTGTTTTTCTCGAGCCTGGTCATGAACGCCATTTGCATTCCGCTGGCCACCCGCGTCCGCCGCGGCGGCGGCATCGGCGTGCTTTTCGCCGCCGGTGTTGGCATCGGCTTTATCTATTTCGTCGTCGACGGCATCGCCCTCACCATGGGCGAATTGGGCTTTGTCACGCCGTGGCTCGCCGCCTGGCTACCGGTCATCGCCTTCGGCGCGCTGGCCGCCGCCATCACCTTGCGTGCCGAAACCGTTTGACGGCGGAAAGCCTGATCGCCATAGACACGGGCCTTACCCCAAGGACGAACCGGCACTTGACCAAGAAACCGCGAAAGACAGCGCGCAAGAAATCGGCAGCGAAGCCGCCGGCTGCGCAGGCCGCGGCGGCGCCCCCCGCTGTGGGCCCACGCCGCTTCGCGCCGGTTCTCTGCATTGCCGGCGAAGCCGGTCCCGAACTGTGGGGCCTTACATTGGCCGAGCGGCTCGCCCTGCAATTCGCCAAGGAGGGACTGAAGCAAACGATCGCGCTGTCCGAGGCGGCCAGCCATAACGGCCCGGTCGTCGTGGTCCGCGCCGATGCCGTGATCGACCAGCCGCTCATTCCCATCCTGCTCAAGCGCCCGAACCTGCTGCTTGTGGGCGATGGCCCCGATGGTGAGACGCCGATCGCCGCCCAGGTGCAGGGCGCACAGGCCGCCGCCATCGCCGAAATCCTGGCGGGCAAGCGCGATGTGACTCCGGAGCTCAAGCTTCTCAGGCGCACGCCCTCCGAGCTCGATGCGGATTTTTGGAAAACCCTGCGCAAGCGCCAGACGCCCTATGCGATGGCCATCTCCGCCGCCAATCGCAGCGCCATCGAATGGCGAATGTTCATGGGCACCTACAAGGGCGCCACCGACATCGTCACCAAGCATCTGTGGCCGGTGCCGGCATTTCACGCCACCCGCTGGCTGGCGCCGCGCGGTATAACGCCCAACATGGTGACGGCGGCGGGCGCCCTTCTTATGGTTCTGGCCTTCTGGCTCTTCCTCGACGGCCGCTTTCTTGGCGGTCTCGCCGCCGCCTGGGCCATGACCTTTCTCGACACCGTCGACGGCAAGCTCGCCCGCGTCACGCTCAGCTCCAGCAAGTGGGGCGACATTTTCGATCACGGCATCGACCTGCTGCATCCGCCCTTCTGGTATGTGGCCTGGGCGCTGGGCCTCGGCGCCACCGGCATTGTCTGGCCGTCCGCACTCTTCTGGCCGGTCATCGCCGCCATTCTCGGCGGCTATATTTTGCAGCGGGTGATCGAAGGCATCGCCATCAAATGGCTGGGCCTCGAAATCCATATCTGGCGGCCCATCGACACGCTGTTCCGCCAGGTGACGGCGCGGCGCAATCCCAACCTGATCCTCCTGACGCTCTTTGCGCTGATCGGCAAACCCGATTGGGGCCTGATTGCCGTAGCCCTGTGGACCGTCATCTGCCTCGTGCTGCATGCACTCCAGCTCATGCAGGCGCTGGCGGCGCGGCGCCTGGGCCCCCTCACCTCGTGGATGACGGCACGGTGATGCGCGCCGGCCTCATCGTCAATCCGGCCTCGGGCAAGGCCAGCGGCAAGGGCCTGGCGCTGGCCGAAAGGCTCAAGAGTGCCGCCGCCGTTCCGGTCCGCATCCTCGAACGCTTCGGCCAATTGCCGCAGATCCTCGACGAGTTCGCCGCGGCGGGCATAACCGAACTCTTCGTGAGTTCCGGCGACGGCACCGTTCAGGCGGTGCAGACCGAGCTCGCCGAGCGCCGGCCCTTCGCGCAGCAGCCGCGCTTGGGACTCCTGGCGCACGGCACCACCAACATGACGGCCGCCGATCTTGGGCTGCGCTACCGGTCGATCGATGCCCAGGCGCAATTCATCGCCCACCCGGAAGCCCGCATCCTTCGCCCGCGAGCCACACTGCGCGCCGTCAATCCGCGCGACGGCAGGCCGCGCCACGGCATGTTTCTTGGTACCGGTGCGATCTCCAAGGCATCCCTCTACTACCAGCAGACCTTCAATGCCCGCCGTATCGGCGGCAACTGGGCCGGTTTCGCGCCCCTCGCCGGCGCCGTCGCCCGCTCGCTGTTCACCGCCGCCGATCCCGCCGACGAAACCCGCTTCGACCGGCCCTACCCCATCGCCATCGACGCCGGCGGCCGCAGCATCGCCACCGGCGAGCAATTGCTGATGCTGTCGACCACCCTGGAGAAACTCATCCTCGGCGCCAGGCCTTTCTGGGGCGGAGTTCACGGTCCCATTCGCACCTCGGTTATTCCCTATCCGGTGCCCGGCATCGTCCGCTGGCTCCTGCCCATCATGTATGGCGGCGAGAACCGCAAGGTGCCGGCGGGGGCGGCAAGCTTTTCCAGCACCGAACTCGCCATCCGCACTCCCATCTCTTTCGTCATCGACGGGGAGTTCTTCGAGCCGCCCGAGCATGAGCCGTTGCGGATCGAAACCGGGCCGATTTTCACCTATATTTGCGGCTGAATGAAAAGCCTCGAAGAACTCGTCGCGGCGACTCTCGCCAAACTGGTGCCGCGCGAGATCGCCGGTCTCGCCGATCATGCGCGCGCCTCACATGGCGATGTGCGCGCCGTCCTTGCCTATGGCTCGTGCCTGCGCGGCGCCGCCACGGCCGAGTCCCTCATCGACCTCTATATGCTGACCGGCGATCTCGGCGGCGTGAGTTCCAGCGGTCTGAGCCGTTTGGCCTGCGCCCTCATCCCGCCCAACGTCTATTACACCGACATGGACATTGACGGACGCCGCACCCGCGCCAAATATGCGGTCTTGCCCTTGTCGCTGTTTGCCGCCTGGATGGCGGCGAATAACCCTTATTTCTGGGCCCGCTTCGCCCAGCCCTCGGCGCTCGTCTTCGCCGCGAGTGAGAATGACCGTCACGCCACCGTCGCCGCCAT
>JANMQB010000072.1:0-4532 GCA_031370155.1 Hyphomicrobiales bacterium
GCCGACGAATCCGAACCCGGCACCTGCAAAGACCGCGAGATCATGCGGCACGATCCGCATCTCCTGGTCGAAGGCTGCCTGATTGCCGGCTTCGCCATGGGCGCGGTGGCAGCCTACATCTATGTGCGCGGCGAATTCATCCGCGAGCGCGAACGCCTGCAGGCGGCGATCGACCAGGCTTATGAAGCGCGGTTGATCGGCAAAAACAACATCCACGGCTGGGATTTCGATCTCTACGTCCATCACGGCGCCGGCGCCTATATCTGCGGCGAAGAAACCGCACTCCTCGAAAGCCTCGAGGGCAAAAAGGGCCTGCCGCGCATGAAGCCGCCGTTTCCGGCCAATGTCGGCCTCTACGGCGCGCCCACCACCGTCAACAATGTCGAATCGATCGCGGTGGCCGGCGCCATCATGCGCCGCGGCGCCACCTGGTTCTCGGCGATCGGGCCGCCCAACAACACCGGCACCAAGCTCTTTTGCATCTCGGGGCATGTGAACAAGCCGTGCAACGTCGAAGAGGCAATGGGCATTCCCTTCCGCGAACTGATCGACAGCCACGCGGGCGGCATGCGCGGCGGCTGGGACAATCTGCTGGCGGTCATTCCCGGCGGCGCGTCGGTGCCCTGCGTGCCGGCCCACCAGATCATCGACTGCCAAATGGATTTCGACTCGCTGCGCAATCTCAAGTCCGGCCTCGGCACCGCCGCCGTCATCGTCATGGACAAGTCGACCGACATCATCCGGGCGATCGCCAGGCTTGCCCAGTTCTACAAGCATGAGTCCTGCGGCCAGTGCACGCCCTGCCGCGAAGGCACGGGCTGGATGTGGCGCGTCTTAACCCGCATGGCCGAGGGCCGCGCCGAGAAGCGCGAGATCGACATGCTGCTCGATGTTTCCTATCAGATCGAAGGCCACACCATCTGCGCGCTGGGCGATGCCGCCGCCTGGCCGGTGCAGGGCTTGATCCGCCATTTCCGCCATGTGATCGAGGACCGCATCGATCAGTATTCAGCCAATCCGGACCACGACGGCGCTATCCGCCGCCTGGCCGCCGAATAGCCACGGGATCGAAGATGCCCAAAATCAAGATCGACGGCAGCGAGATCGAGGTCGAAAGCGGCACGACGCTGCTGCAGGCCTGTGAGCAGGCGGGCGCCGAGATCCCGCGCTTCTGCTATCACGAGCGCCTGTCGATCGCCGGCAATTGCCGCATGTGCCTGGTCGAGGTGAAGGGCGTGCCCAAGCCGCAGGCCTCCTGCGCCATGTCGGTCAACGATCTGCGCCCCGGCCCCAACGGCGAGCTGCCTGAGGTCAACACCCGCACCCCCATGGTGAAGAAGGCGCGCGAAGGGGTGATGGAATTCCTGCTCATCAACCATCCGCTCGATTGCCCGATCTGCGACCAGGGCGGCGAATGCGATCTGCAGGACCAGGCCATGGCCTATGGCATCGCCCAGAACCGCTTTGCCGAAAACAAACGCGCCATCGAGGATAAATATCTGGGCCCCCTCGTCAAGACCGAGATGACCCGCTGCATCCAGTGCACCCGCTGCGTGCGATTCACCGCCGAAGTGGGCGGCATCGAGGAGCTGGGAGCGACGGGCCGCGGTGAGGACATGGAAATCACCAGCTATCTCGACCGGGCAATCACTTCGGAACTTCAGGGTAACATCATCGATCTCTGCCCGGTGGGGGCGCTGACCTCGAAGCCTTATGAATTCAAGGCGAGGCCCTGGGAACTGCGCAAGACCGAGACCATCGACGCCATGGATGCGGTGGGCTCGAATATCCGCGTCGATGCCCGCGACCGCGAAGTGATGCGCATCCTGCCGCGCACCCATGACGACGTGAACGAGGAGTGGATTTCCGACAAGACGCGCTTTGTCTGGGACGGGCTCAAGGTCCAGCGCCTCGACCGGCCGTATCTCCGCAATCTTGGCAAGATGCGGGGCGCGAGCTGGAGCGAGGCCTTCGCCCGCATCGCCCAGAAACTCAAAGCCACGCCGCCCGGGCGCATCGCCATCCTGCTCGGCGATCTCGTTGGAGCCGAAGAGGCCTTCTCCATCCGGCAATTGGCGGAGGCGCTCGGCATCAAGAGCATCGACTGCCGCCAGGACGGCACACCGCTCGGCGAGGCGGGCGGCCGCGCCGGCTATCTGTTCAATTCCGGGATCGCGGCGATCGAGGAGGCCGACGGCATTCTGCTGATCGGCAGCAATCCGCGCCTCGAGGCGCCGGTGCTCAATGCCCGCATCCGCAAGCGCTACCTCAAGGGCGGCTGCCTGATCGGTGTGATCGGCGAGAAGGCGGACCTGACCTATCCCTATTCGCATATGGGTGGCGGCGCCGAGAGTCTTGCCCGCTTCATCGAGACCGCGCCGCGCGACTTGAAGAAGCCGATGTTCATCATCGGCCAGGGCGCGCTGGCACGGCCCGACGGTGCTGCCGTTCTGGCGCTGGCCTACAAGGCGGCGCAGGCGATCGGCGTTATCAAGGACGGCTGGAACGGCTTCAACATTCTGCATGATGCGGCGGGCCGCGTGGGCGCCCTCGACGTCTGCGCCCTGCCAGCCAAGGACGGCGGCAAATCAACCCGCGAGATACTTGCAGCCGCAAAGGCGGGCGAGCTCGATGTACTGTTCCTGCTCGGCGCCGACGAAATAGACATGACCGCCCTCGCCAAGACCTTCGTGATCTATCAAGGCACCCATGGCGATGCCGGCGCCCACCGCGCCGACGTGATCCTCCCCGGTGCCGCCTACACCGAAAAATCGGTGACCTACGTCAACACCGAGGGCCGCCCGCAGATGACGCGGCGCGCCGCTTTTCCGCCGGGCGAGGCGCGCGAGGACTGGGCGATCCTGCGCGCCCTGTCGGAGGCGCTGGGGGCAACGCTGCCGTGGAACAGTCTCGATGAATTGCGCGCCGCCATTTACAAGGTGGCCCCGCATCTTGCCCGCCTCGATCAGCTGACACCGGCCAATGCCGCCGAGCTTGCCGATCTCGCCAAGGCGGAAGGCAAGATGTCGGCCGAGCCCTTCCGCTCGAGGGTAACCGATTTCTATCTGACCAATCCGATCGCCCGGGCTTCGCGCACTATGGCCGAGTGCTCGGCGCTGAAGCGCCAACGCCAGCTCGCGGCGGCGGAGTGAGGCCATGACCGAAATGCTGCTCACCACCGGCCTGATCGTCATCCAGAGCGTGGCGCTGCTCGTGGCGCTGCTGATCGTCGTCGCCTTTCTGATCCTCATGGACCGCAAGGTGTGGGCGGCGGTGCAGATGCGGCGCGGCCCCAATGTCGTCGGCCCCTGGGGCCTGTTCCAGTCCTTCGCCGATTTCCTCAAATTCGTGTTCAAGGAAGTGATCATCCCCGACGGCGCCAACAAGGGCGTGTTCGTGATCGCGCCCTTAGTGACCGCGGTTCTGGCGCTGGCGGCATGGGCGGTGGTGCCGATTGCCGACGGCTGGGCCATCGCCGACATCAATGTCGGCATTCTCTATCTCTTCGCGCTCTCCTCGCTCATGGTCTACGGCATCATCATGGGCGGCTGGGCCTCGAACTCGAAATATCCTTTCCTGGCGGCGCTGCGCTCGGCCGCCCAGATGGTGTCTTACGAAGTCTCGATCGGCTTCGTCATCATCACCGTGCTGCTCTGCGCCGGCTCCCTCAATCTGACCGAGATTGTCAATTCGCAGCGGACCGGCTTCGGCACCATGCTGGGACTGCCGAACTCGTTCCTCGACTGGTATTTCATCCCGCTGTTTCCGATGTTCTTCGTTTTCTTCGTCTCGGCCTGGGCGGAGACGAACCGGCCGCCCTTCGACCTGGTCGAGGCGGAATCGGAACTGGTGGCGGGCTTCATGGTGGAATATTCGTCGACACCATATCTCCTGTTCATGCTCGGCGAATATGTGGCGATCACGCTGATGTGCGCCATGACTTCGATCCTGTTCCTCGGCGGCTGGCTGCCGGCCATCGACGTGCCGGTCCTGAACTGGGTGCCGGGCGTCGTCTGGTTCATGATCAAGCTGCTCTTCGTCTTCTTCATGTTCGCCATGGTGAAGGCAATCGTGCCGCGCTACCGCTACGACCAGTTGATGCGGCTGGGCTGGAAGGTGTTCCTGCCTTTGTCGCTGGCCTGGGTGGCGATCACGGCGGGCGTTCTGGTGACCTTCGGGTGGGCGCCATGACCGGTTCCGGCTTTGACGGGCTGGTGGGCGGCTTCGCCTTCCTGCTTCTCGGCCTGGCCGAGCTTGCGGTGCTGCAAGGTTTCGTCTTTCCCGCCTTGCGCTGGCGCCACGAGGCAGCGAAGGTAACCGGCAGACAGGGCCGTGATCCCGCCTACATGATAACTGCGCTGCGCTTTCAGAGTCTGGCGCTCATGCCGGTGCTGGGCTTCTTGCTGGGAAGCCGCTTCATGGTAATTTTCGGATGACCGCGACATGAGACTGGAACAAGCCGCCCGCTCGCTCTTCCTCAAGGAGTTCGTCTCCGCCACCATCATGGCGATGCGCTACTTCTTCGCCGCCAA
>JANMQB010000102.1:0-2365 GCA_031370155.1 Hyphomicrobiales bacterium
CAGTGTCTCCGCACTCATGCCGGCAGCCGCGAAGCAGGTGGTGTTCGGCAGGCGCTCCAGGTTCTGGCCAAAAATCGTTGCGTCTTCAAGCTCCGTTTCAAGACGGTCGCGCAAGTCCTTGACTTCGAATATTTTTTCCGAGGCGGCCGCGGCAAAACCGGCGTCGCCCGCGATGTTCTCGGTGCCGGCCCTGCGGCGCAATTCCTGGCCGCCGCCGGCGATCAGAGGTGTCACGGCAAGGCCATCGCGGATGACCAGCGCGCTCGCGCCCACCGGCCCGCCCAGCTTGTGGGCCGAAACTGTCAGCAGATCGACGCCGAGCAGGCCGAAATTGACCGGAATTTTTCCGAAAGCCTGCACCGCATCGCAGTGAATCAGCGCGCCATGGGCTTGCGCCAGCGCCACGGCTTCGCGAACCGGCTGAACCACGCCCGTCTCATTGTTGGCCAGCATCACGCTCACCAGCGCCTTGGGGCCGGGCAGCAGCTTGGCCAGCGCATCGAGATCGATGACGCCCTCCGCGGTAACCGGAATGACTTCGACCGGCTTGCCCAACGCCTTCGCCGCTTCGGTCACCGAGGGATGCTCAATGGCTGAGACCAGAATGCGTTCAGCCGCAACGCCCCTGAGCGCCAGATTGTTTGCCTCGCTGCCGCCGCTGGTAAAAACGATCATGGGTGCGATGGCGCCCAGTGTCCGGGCGATTGTTTCGCGGGCATCGTCGAGAAGCTTGCGCGCCGCGCGGCCCTCGCCATGCACCGAGGACGGGTTTCCCGTCAATTCCAGGGCCGCCAGCATCGCCGCTTTGGCGGATGGCCGCAGCGGGCTCGTGGCATTATGGTCGAGATAGGTTCTCACGCCACAGGCCTCACATAATGTTCCTTCGCCTGCTTGACGGTGGCGGCGAGCGCCAGATTGCGCCTGGACACCACATCGTCGAGGGTGATGGAGCCCAGGAAATACATCATCTGGCGGCCGAGTGATGACCACAGGTCATGGGCGCAACACTTCTGGCCCTTGACACAACCATCGACCGCGTCGCCCTCGCAGCGGGTGACGCGCAGGGGCTCATCGACGGCGACAATAATGTCGGCCACCGGAATGTCGCTGTCCTCGCGCGCCAGCCGGTAACCGCCGCCGGGTCCGCGGGCGCTTTCCACCAGCCCGGCCTTCCTGAGCTTGCCGAACAGCTGCTCAAGATATTCCTGGCTGATATCCTGGCGTTCGGCGATTTCGGCGAGCGACACCGGCTGGCCGGCCGAATGTTCGCCGATGTCGATCATCGCCATCACCGCATAGCGGCCCTTGGTGCTCATTTTCATCGTGTTTCGTCCCGTTCCAGGCTCACGAAAGGCTTGCTTTTCAACCCCTCACCCGTGCTAAGAGCCAGCCTCTCGCCGGGCGGTGAGGATTCCGCCCTTTCTTGAACCATTCTACGTAACGGATATAGAATACCCGACTGCTGGAGTCAACTATTCGGCACGAATTGCCGTTAGATTCCGCAGCGCGGGCATTGAGGGAACCAGGCTCGCCCATGCCCGAAGTGATTTTCAACGGTCCGGCCGGCCGGATCGAAGCGCGCTACCACCATAGCAAGCCTCCGGGCTCACCCATCGCCATCCTGCTGCACCCGCATCCGACTGTTGGGGGCACGATGAACAACCCGATCGTGCACTCGCTCTACCAGATGTTCGCCAGCCGCGGCTTCTCGGTGCTGCGCTTCAATTTCCGCGGCGTCGGCCGCAGCCAGGGTCTTTTCGAGAATGGCGCCGGCGAACTGGCCGATGCTGCCTCGGCGCTCGACTGGCTGCAGTCCTTTAACCGTGAAGCCAAGATCTGCTGGATTGCCGGAGTGTCCT
The DNA here is from genome assembly GCA_031370155.1 of Hyphomicrobiales bacterium. Taxonomy (GTDB): domain Bacteria; phylum Pseudomonadota; class Alphaproteobacteria; order Rhizobiales; family Aestuariivirgaceae; genus Aestuariivirga. The sequence continues at coordinate 1,860 of JANMQB010000102.1, forward strand.
TCGGCGCCTGGATTTCCATGCAGTTGCTGATGCGGCGGCCGGAAATCTCCGGTTTCATCTCGATCGCGCCGCTCGCCAAGCACTACGATTTCTCCTTCCTCGCCCCCTGTCCGGCTTCGGGCCTCTTTGTCAATGGCGAGAAAGATACGGTGGCTCCGCCGGAAGCCGTGCACAGCCTGGTATCCAAACTCAAGACCCAGAAGGGCATCGCCATCGAGCACAAGGTGATGCCCGGTGCCAACCACTTCTTCCAGGACAAGATCGAAGAGCTGGCCAAGATTTGCTCCGTCTATCTCGACAAGCGCATGGCGCGCGAGGGGCAGATGTAACGCGCCACAAACTTTTTTTCCTAAACCCCCTTGACAATTTGTTCCTAGCATGTTCTTATGGTCCCGTCTCCTTCCCAAGGAGGGCGGTTCGCGAGCCGTCGTTGATCGGGGAAGGGGATGCGGGGCCTGAAATTGGGGCGTCTTTACGGAGGCGAACCATAACCAGGGACCACCGCC
>JANMQB010000117.1:0-8242 GCA_031370155.1 Hyphomicrobiales bacterium
TGAGGCGGCAATGCCAGACAGTCGACTTTCTGCCTGGAGAGGTGCCGGCAGGCGCCTTTGGCGGTCTTCTCGGAGAAGCCCGAGAGGCGGGCACGATAGATGGTCTCATCGCCCTTTTGCACGGTGACGGTGAAGGCCGGCTTATTCTTCAGGAGTTTCGAGCCGGAGCCGGCAAGGATCCGTTTCAACTCCTCCTGAGCCCGCTTTTTGGAAGGAAAGGCGCCGATCTGGATATGCCAGGAAGTATCCCGGTCTTGCGTCTTGACTTTAAACGGCAGTTTCGACGGCAAAGGTGGCTCGGCAATCTTCGCTTCCAGAACTTGCGGCTTCACCGGTCCGGGCGGGGCCTCAACGGTCTTGAAGGTGGAGGCCGTCGTCTCTTCGGAGCCTTGGGCTTCCTCGCCGGCTGCGTCAGCCGAAGCCACCAGCAACTCCATGGCCGAGGGCTTTTCAGGCTTCGGAGACGGAGCCGCCACCGGTTCGATCGCACCTTTTGATGAACCGGCAAGGGCGGCGATGGACTTGCCGTTTGTGCATTTCGGAAAGACCCGATCAAGCATGCCGACCATGTAGGCGTTGCGCGCCTTGCCGGAAGCGGCACCCAGTACAACGCCCACCACCCGCTTGTCGCCGCGCCGTGCCGACGTCGTGAGGTTGTAGCCAGAGTCGCGGATATAGCCGGTCTTGATGCCGTCGGTTCCGGCATAGCGGCCGAGCAGCCGGTTGTGGGTGCGGATCGTCCTGCCGTTATAGACAAAGGAGCCGATGCGGAAATACGGGTAGTATTGCGGGAAGTCGCGCTGCACGCGCAGGCTGAGGGTCGCCATGTCGCGGGCGGTCGTCACCTGAGCGGGATCGGGAAGGCCCGAGGCGTTACGGAACACCGTCTTGGTCATGCCAAGTTCCTGGGCGGTCCTGGTCATGCGGGCGGCGAAAGCCGATTCGGATACGGCCAGGTTCTCGCTCACCGTTGCCGCGACATCGTTGGCGGACTTGGTCACCACCGCCTTGATGGCGTCCTCTACGGTGATGGTGCTTTCCGGCTTGAGGCCGAGTTTCGACGGGGCCATGGCGGCGGCCCGCTTCGAAACTTTCAATTTCGTGTCGATCTTGATCTTGCCGGCTTCCAGATCCTGGAAGACCAGATAGAGCGTCATAACCTTGGTCAGCGAAGCCGGATAGCGCACGCCATCGGCATCCTTGGCGAACAGCACCTTGCCGGTGCGCGCATCGACGGCGATGGCGGAAAAACGCGGCTTGGCTTCGGCCGGCATGGACCATGAGAGCGCCAGGATAAGCGCGGCGAGCACGATGATGGCACTAAGAAACCGCTTGTAGACACTGCCCAGTGTCACGCCCGTCCGCCCCACTTCACTCACCAACATACCAACCCCACCTGTCCGGACCTTGACTGGCCGTTTTACACGCAAAAATCAGGCCGGAACAATGTCTTTCATCTTGCACCCGGACAACCCACAATCGCCTGTTGCATTCTGAGCAGGCAGACTTACCAGAGAGTAAATGCCCTAGCGTAATGGCCTGCTGCTCCTGGCCATGCCCGACCCTGTGATTTGGTGCAATGCAATATAATTCTTGACATTCATGGTGCAGTGCATATATTAACAATCATCAGAGGTGCTGAATAAATCTGTCACCGGATGGAGAAGAAGCAAATGATCAAGTCTTTTGAAGAATTCCAGACCCTCGGCAAGGACGGTTTTGAAGCCTATGCGGCTTCAGCCAATGCACTGACCAAGGGTTTCCAGGCGATCGCCCAGGAAGCCGCCGATTTCTCGCGTAAGTCTTTCGAGCGCAGCTCGGAAGTGATCGAGCGTGCCGTTGCCACCAAGTCCTTCGACAAGGCCCTTGAAGTCCAGCAGGGCTATGCCAAGGAAGCCTATGAGGCCTTCGTCGGCCAGTGGAGCAAGCTTAGTGAGCTCTATCTTGCCACCGCGAAAGAGGCCTACAAGCCCTTCGAATCGAGCATGGCCGCCTTGGGCCTCAAGGCTCCCAAGTAAAGTTACCCGGTACCTGCAACCACTTTGCCCGCGGCCGCGACGCCGCGGGCTTATTTATTGCAGGTCGATAACCACGGGAACGTGGTCCGAGGGCCGCTCCCAGCCGCGCACATGACGATCGATCCGGACGCCGGCAAGGCGGTCGGCCGCTTGCGGTGACAGCAGATGATGATCGATGCGAATGCCGTTGTCCTTTTGCCAGGCGCCGGCCTGATAATCCCAGAAACTATAGAGGCCGGGCTGATCCGGGTGATGCAAGCGGACGGCATCCGTCAGGCCCAGCCATTCCAGTTCGCGGAACCTGGCCCGGCTCCGCGGCAGGAACAGGGCATCGGAAACCCAGGCTTGCGGGCTCCTGGCATCGATGGCCTTCGGTATGACGTTAAAGTCGCCGGCCAGGACCAGCGGCTCTTCGAGCCCGAGGAGCTCGCGGGCATGGGCGATCAGGCGGTCCATCCAGGCCAGCTTGTAGGGATATTTCTCCGTGTCCGGAGGATTGCCGTTGGGCAGATAGATCGAGGCGATGCGGACCGGACCCCTGTCCCCCTCGACCACGGCCTCGAGATAGCGCGATTGTTGATCGGCATCACCACCCGGCAGGCCCCTGCGGATGTCGCTCAGAGGCCGCTTCGACAGAATGGCCACACCATTATAGGTCTTTTGGCCGTGAGCGGCGGCGTTGTAACCAAGGTCTTCGAAGGTGGCGGTGGGAAAGCCCGCGTCTTCGCACTTGATCTCCTGCAGGCAGACCACGTCGGGCGAGGCTTCCTTCAGCCACGCCACCGCCTGCTCAATCCGGGCCTTGATCGAATTGATGTTCCAGGTGGCGATGAGCATCGGCGGGGTTGCCCGCCGTCAGATCGAGAAGCTCGTGCCACAGCCGCAGGAGGCCTTGGCATTGGGGTTTTTGATCTTGAAGGACTGCCCGATGAGATCGTCGGCGAAGTCGATCTCCGATCCCTCGACAAAGCCTTGCGACACCGAATCGATCAGCACCACCGCGCCGTCGCGCTCGACCACCAGATCGTCGTCATTGCGCTCCGCGGTCAGCGCGAAATCGTATTGAAAGCCGGAGCAGCCGCCGCCGTTGACGGCGACCCGCAAGGCGGTCTTGGCCGGATCGGCCTGCAGGATTTCCTTGATCCGGCTGGCGGCCCGGCCTGTTAGGGTGATCGGCGGCGTCATGTTCGTGTATGTTGGTTTTCGGCCAGGGCTTGTCAACGGATAATTGTCATGATGCGTAAGATGGCGGCGTTCCGCCTGATCCCGGAAGAGAGCAGGGGCAGACTCCATGCGGAGGCGGAAAGCCCGTGGCGAAGTCCTTTCGCGCGCGACCGCGACCGCATCATTCATTCCACCGCCTTCCGCAGGCTCAAGCACAAGACCCAGGTTTTCGTTTACCATGAGGGCGATCACTACCGGACCCGCCTCACCCATTCGATCGAAGTGGCGCAGATCGCCCGCTCGATCGCCCGCGTTCTCGGCCTCGACGAAGACCTGACCGAGGCGCTGGCATTGGCCCACGATCTCGGCCACACGCCCTTCGGCCATGCGGGAGAACGGGAACTCGACGCCCTGATGAAGCCCTTTGGCGGCTTCGACCACAATGCCCAGTCGCTGCGCATCGTCACACGGCTGGAGCGCCGGTATGCCCAGTTCGACGGGCTCAATCTCACCTGGGAGGCACTCGAGGGGCTGGTGAAGCACAATGGTCCGCTGACCGATCGCGACGGCCATGCGCTCGGCCACTACCGCGACACCGGACTTCCGGAAGCAATCATCGAATATACCCAGGCGCACGATCTGGAGCTTTCCTCCTTCGCCTCGGCCGAGGCCCAGGTCGCGGCCCTTTCCGACGACATCGCCTACAACGCCCATGACATCGACGACGGCCTTCGTGCCGGTCTCTTCGGCGTGATCGATCTGGGCGATGTGCCGCTCGCCGGGGAATGCCTGGCCGCTGTCCTCAAATCCTATCCGAAACTCGAGACGCCGCGGCTGGTGCATGAAACCGTGCGGCGGGTGATTTCGGCCATGATAGCGGATGTGCTCGACGAATCCGCAAAGCGCAGTCTGCGTCTTGCGCCAAGGTCGGCGCGAGACGTGCGCGGACTCGGCGAGCCATTGATCGCCTTCAGCGCGCAAATGGTGGAGAGAAACCGGACGCTGCAATCCTTTCTGTCGCTGCGCATGTATCGCCATGCGCGGGTGCTCGAAATCATGACGCGGGCGCAACGGGTGATCCGGGATCTGTTCACGGCCTATCTCGACGATCCCAAATTACTGCCGGCGGATTGGCAGGAAGATACTTTCACTGACGACCGCAGCCGTTTCGCCCGGCAGGTTTGCGATTTTATCGCCGGAATGACCGACCGCTACGCGCTCGATCAGCACAAACGGTTGTTTGACCTCGATCCGCTTTTCCGCTAGCGCGCTTTCCGCTTGGGTGGAAACACCCAAGCGAAGAGAAATCGCGCCAGCATATTACTTGGAGCATATGCTTATCGCCAAAGTGCTCGCACTTTGGCGGCATATGCTCTAGGCCCGCGGTTAGCTGCGGGAATTCAAGGGTTTACAGAGGCAAGATGAACCTTTTTGCAGATTTTCTCGGGATCGTCCGGAAGGAATCCGCGGCGCTGGCGGCAGCCAGCGGTGTGGTATCGGAACTCGATCTCGAGCGGGTGAGCGTCGAGCCGCCGCGCGATCCCGATCACGGCGATATCGCCACCAATGCGGCCATGGTTCTGGCCAAGGCTTTCGGCAAGCCGCCGCGGGCGTTGGCCGAAATGCTTGCAGCGCGCATTGCCGCACACGAAGACGTCGCATCGGCAGAAGTCGCCGGCCCCGGCTTCATCAACCTGCGCCTCATGCCGGCGTTCTGGCCCAAGGTCCTGCGGTCGGCGCTGGCGCGGGGCGAAGCCTACGGCCATTCGAACATCGGCAGCGGCATCAAGGCGAATGTCGAATTTGTCTCGGCCAATCCCACCGGACCGCTGCATGTCGGGCATTGCCGCGGCGCGGTGTTCGGCGATGCCCTGGCCAAACTGCTGACGGCGGCGGGTTATGACGTCACTGAAGAATATTACATCAACGATGCCGGCGCCCAGGTCGATATATTGGCCCGTTCCGCCTTCTTGCGTTATCGCGAAGCACTCGGCGAAACGATCGGCGAAATACCGGCGGGACTCTATCCCGGCGAATATCTGAAGCCCGCCGGCGCGGCCTTGGCGGCGGAACATGGCCGCGGCCTGCTCGGCCGCGACGAGTCCGAGTGGTTGCCGGTCGTGCGAGCCAAGGCGATGGCGATGATGATGGAGCTGATCCGCGGCGATCTCGCGGCACTCAATATCCGCCAGGAAGTGTTCTTCTCGGAAAAATCATTGCACGATTCCGGCGAGGTGCGCGAGACCGTCGAGGCGCTACGCGCCGCCGGACATGTTTATCAAGGCCGGTTGCCGCCGCCAAAAGGCGAGGTGCCGGAAGACTGGGAAGACCGCGAGCAGACCCTGTTCCGCGCCACAGCCTTCGGCGACGATGTCGACCGGCCGCTGCTCAAGTCCGGCGGTTCGTACACCTACTTTGCTTCCGACGTGGCCTACAGCCGCAACAAGATCCGCCGCGGCTTCAACGAACTCATCTATGTGCTTGGCGCCGATCATGGCGGTTATGTAAAACGGCTGGAAGCGGTTGCCGCTGCAATAGCGAGCAAGGATGCCGTTAAGGTCATTGTGCGGCTCTGCCAGTTGGTGAAGCTTTTTCGTGCCGGGGAGCCGGTGCGCATGTCGAAGCGAGCGGGAGAGTTTATCACGCTGCGCGAGGTGGTCGATGAGGTGGGCCCCGATGTGGTCCGCTTCATGATGCTCTACCGCAAGAACGAGGCGCCGCTCGATTTCGATTTCGCCAAGGTGACGGAGCAGTCGAAGGACAATCCGGTGTTCTACGTGCAGTATGCTCATGCGCGGACCTGCTCGGTGCTGCGCAACGCCGAAGTCGAAGGTGTGCCGGAGGGCGCGCCGGACTTCAGCCTGCTGACCGATCCCGGCGAACTGGCGGTCATACGGCGGATTGGTGAATATCCGCGACTTCTGGAAGCCGCCGCGCAAGCCCATGAGCCCCACAGGATCGCTTTCTATCTCTATGATTTGGCCAGCGAATTCCACTCTCTGTGGAGCAAGGGCAAAGAGTCGCCTCAATTAAGGTTTATTTTGAAAGATAGCGTTAACATGACGGTAACGCGGCTCGCATTCTTGCGTGCGATTCGCTATGTTTTGGCAAATGGCTTGCAAATCCTCGGCGTGAGGCCGGCGGACGAAATGTAGAACGGAACGGCTTGTAATGGATCAGAATTCCTCCAACGGCTCCGGTGCGGACAAGCGCAACTGGCGGGAACGCCTCGGCATCGGCGGCAAGGACATGCCGAAGATTTCGGATGAATTCAAGACTGCCGCCCCGCCGCCGGCGCTCAAGATTCCGCAACCGGTTGCCAAGCCGGCACCGATGGCGCCGCGCGGCACCGCGCCCAAGATTGCCGCGGCTCCGAACGCCGAGGCTCTGGCCGACAAACTTCGGAGCCAGAGAGAAGCGGCTGAGAAGCTCGCCGAGCAGCGCGTGAGCGCGGTGCGCGAGCGTGCCGAAGCGAAATTTGTACCGCCGCCCGCGCCTGCCGCGGAGCCGTCCTATCAGGCGAGGCCCCAGCCGCGTGCCGAGCAGGGCAGGCCAAAATTCATGTTCGCCGACGACGAACTGAGCGCGGCAAAGGCCGAAGCCGCGCCGCCGCGCGAGCCGCCACCGGTGCCAAAACCCCGTTCCGCCGCACCTCCGCCGCCACCTCTGGTGCCGCCGCGTCCGGCTTTGGGTGGCGACCGCTTCCCGCCGCAGGCACGTCCACCTGTGCCGCCGGGCCAGCCGCAATACCGGCCGCAGGCGCCCAGTACCTATCGGCCGATCGATCCGGCCGCAGCGCCGCACCGTTCAGGGCCAGCGGATCTCCGGCCCGCACGTATTTGCCTGGAACCGTACCACCCGGCTATGGCGACTCGAGATATGGCAGCGGACGTCCCGGGCTTGACACACACCGGCGCGGCCCGGATACGAGCGCCGGCTACGGCGATGGCGGCCGGTTCGAAGGCGATCCGCGTCCGGCACGCAGCATGCCGGCGCGCCCGCGCCAGGGCGTTGCCGCCGACGACTATGGCGATGTGTTCGAGGATGAACCGTCACGGCCGCGCCGCCGGGCCAGCGCCAGTGAGTACAACAGCGCCTATCGTGAAGTCGAAGACGGTTACGAGGACGACCGCCGCCGCTCGAGCGGACCGTGGCTGCTCTTGCTCGCCTTGCTGATTGCCGCCGTCGCAGCCTTCGGCTTCATCTGGTATTATCAAACCCACAGCAAGAACACGGCGGCAACGACGGTGCCGGAAAATGTGCCGGTCGTCGCCGCACCCGAACAGCCGGCCAAGACCGCGGCCGAGCAGCCCATCGAAAGCACCGCTGCAACCGGAACGGCGAACAAAAAGCAGATCTATGACCGCATTGTCGGCGATCAGGAAGTGAGCGGCGAGAAGATCGTGCCGGCGGAGGAGCCGCCGATCACGCCCGAGTCGCAGCAGCCCGCCGCCTCCGAAATCCCGCAGCCGCCGGCTGCAACCTCGCCGGAGGGCGAGTCCGAACCTCTGGCGCTACCGCCGCCGCCGGGCGAGGACGGAACCGGTAGCGGCAATACCCAAGGTTCGATACCGCAGACGCCGGATCAGCAGACCATTGCCAGCAAAATCACCGAGACGGATGCCGTTGTGGCGCAGCCTGTGCCTGCGTCGGATACGGCCGCCGACGCGTTGCCGCCGCCCGCTCCGGCGGAACCTGCTGCCGCGGAACCCGCTCCCGTCGCGCCGGCCGAAACCACCACCGAGCCGGAAAGCCCGGCCGCGCTCATAAAGAAGACCGAGACGAAGAAGACGGCGGAGAAGAAACAAACCAGTGAACAGGCGGCACTCGGAGCCGAGCCCGTCGTTCTCGTGCCACCCGCGGAGTATGTTCCGCCCGCCGCCACGACCGGCTCGTCGCAACAGACGCCCTCGACAAATACGCAGGCCGAGACGAAAAAGAAAAAGACGCTGTTCGATCTCCTGCAAGGTACGGGCAAGGGCAGCAGCTCCACCGAAACGGCTGTCGCCCAGCCGGGCACTTCTGGTACGGAGACCGCCGCCAGCGAGCCCGCTCAGCAG
>JANMQB010000120.1:0-7045 GCA_031370155.1 Hyphomicrobiales bacterium
CGGCGAGCCCGGTGCTCGCGGGGCGCATGCTGGTGCATGCGCAGCCACTGCATCCTGACCGCATGCAGCTGGGTGTTGAGCGAGCCCTTGCCCAGCACTTTCAGGAGCGGCCCGTAGAGGCCCCACAGCGCGAAGATCAGCACGATCGCCGCGGCCTTCGGCAGATCGAGATCGGCCGGCAAATAGCTCGTCATGCGCGATGCATTTCCTTGATCTCGGTGGCCTTGATGCCGGGGGCCCGTTCCAGCGTGTAGTTCAGTCCGAAAGCCGATTGCGCCATGAACACCGGCGCGCCGTCAAGATCGTGGGCGATGGAGAAACGGTTGGCGGTGATGAATTGATCGAGTGTCTTGTCATCCTCCGCCGCAATCCAGCGGAGCACCACGTAGCGCGACGGTTCGAATGCGGCCGGCACGCCATATTCATTAGCTAAGCGGTCGGCCAGCACATCGAGCTGCAAGGCGCCGACGACGCCGACGATCGCCGGCGAGCCGTCGGCCGGAATGAAAAGCTGAACCACACCCTCCTCGGCCAGTTCCTCGAGCGCGCTGCGCAGCTTCTTCGCCTTCATCGGATCGCCGAGCTTGACGCGCCTCAGGATTTCCGGGGCGAAGCTGGGAACCCCGGTAAAGACGATATCCTCGCCTTCGGTGAGCGTGTCGCCGATGCGAAGCGCTCCGTGATTGGGAATGCCGACCACGTCGCCGGCGAAGGCTTCCTCGGCGAGCGAGCGGTCCCGGGCGAAGAAGAATTGCGGCGCGTTGAGCGCCATGGTCTTGCCGGTGCGGACGATCTTCACCTTCATGCCGCGCGTCAGCTTGCCCGACGCAAGCCGCATGAAGGCAATGCGGTCGCGGTGATTGGGGTCCATGTTGGCCTGGATCTTGAAGACGATGCCGGTCATCTTCGGCTCCGTGGCGTGGACAATGCGTGACGAAGCCGCCTGGTCGCGGGGCGGCGGCGCATGGGCGATCAGCGCTTCGAGCAGATCGCGCACCCCGAAATTCCGCAAGGCCGAGCCGAAGAAGACCGGCGACAGATGGCCTTCGAGAAAGGCCTTGCGGTCGAAGCGGTGCGCGAGGTCGCGCACCAGCCCGACTTCCTCTTGCCAGTGACCGAGCCCATCGCCTTTCAACAGATCGGCGATCAGTGGATCGTCCGGACCCGAGACCGGCGTTCCCGCCGGATCCTCGTCGAGACGGCGCACCCGCGGCGTTGACAGATCGTAAGTCCCGGCGAAGTTGCGGCCCCTCCCGATGGGCCAGACCATGGGCGCCACGGTCAATGCCAGACCCTTCTCGATCTCGTCGAGAAGATCGAGCGGCTCGCGGCTTTCCCGGTCCATCTTGTTGATGAAGGTAATGATCGGGATATCGCGCAGCCGGCAGATTTCGAAGAGCTTGCGGGTGCGCGCCTCGATGCCCTTGGCGGCGTCGATCACCATGACGGCGGCATCGACGGCAGTCAGCGTCCGGTAGGTGTCCTCGGAGAAGTCTTCATGGCCCGGCGTATCGAGCAGGTTGAAGACGCAAGTCTCATACTCGAAGGTCATCACCGAAGTGACCACCGAAATGCCCCGCGCCCGTTCGATCGCCATCCAGTCGGAGCGGGTGCGGCGCCGGTCGCCCTTGGCGCGGACCTGGCCGGCAAGCTGGATGGCGCCGCCGAACAGCAGGAGCTTTTCGGTGAGCGTCGTCTTGCCCGCGTCCGGGTGCGAGATGATGGCGAAGGTCCGCCGCCGCGAAACCTCGGTTTCGAGTGAAGTGGTCACAAGCCTACCGGTTGGAAATGCAAGCGCCGTCTCTAGCCTTGTTCCGGCCATGCGTCCAGTCATCAAGGCAGTTGCCCTTAAGCCCGCAAAATGGCAGTTGGATGCGGGGTTCGATGATGACTGAACTGGCGCTTGTCGGCGATATCGGGGGCACTAATTCCCGCTTCGGCCTGGTGGAACCGGGCTCGACCCGAGTGCGTGACATCGACACCCTGAAGAACGACGATTTTGCCTCACTCGAGGACGCCTCCCGCCATTATGTCCAGGAACGGGGCCTGAAGAACCTGGCGGCCACGGCCATTGCGGTTGCCGCCCCCGTCGACCGCGAGCGCATCACCCTGACCAACCGCGACTGGACCTTCTCGGCCGAAAGCCTGCGCAGGGCCACTGGTGCGAAGCGCATCCGGCTCTTGAACGACTTCGAAGCCCTGGCATTGTCCCTGCCGCATCTGGCGGGCGCCGATCTCGTGCAGGTGGGCGGCGAGACGCCCCCCAAGCCCGCGGTCAAGATCGTGCTGGGGCCGGGGACCGGTCTTGGCATGGCGACTCTGGCGCCCTTGCCGCAGGGCGGCTGGATGGCGCTCCCCGGGGAAGTCGGCCACATCACCCTGCCGGTCGCCACTCAGGAGGAATTCGACTGGCGCGGCAAGATGAGCAAGCCCGGCATTCCCTTCGAATCCGAGGATGCGATAACCGGCGGCGGTATGCTGCGCATGTACCGCGCCATTGCCGACCCGCCGAAACTTGCGACCCCCGAGGCTGTCCTGCAGGCGGCACTGGCGGGCAGCGACGCGGCGGCGGTCGCGACGCTCGATCAGTTTATCGTCTGGCTCGCCCGCATTGCCGGCGATGCGGCCATGACCATGCAGGCCCGCGGCGGCGTCTATCTGGCGGGCGGCATCGCACCGTCGATTATCGGGAAATTGCAGGCCGGTCCCTTCCGCGACATATTTCAGGAAAAGGGCAGGCTCGCCCATGTCATGCGGCCCATCCCCATCTATGTGATCGTCGACCGGTTTCCGGCGCTCAAGGGCTGCGCCGCCGCCCTCGCCACTTAAGGAGGCCTGCATGCGCAAGGACACGGACATCCTCATCGTTGTCGATGTGCAAAATGATTTCTGTCCGGGCGGCAATCTCGCCGTGCCGGGCGGCCATGAGGTGGTGCCGCTCATCAACCGTATTGCCCATGGCTTCAAGCATGTGGTGCTGACCCAGGACTGGCATCCGAAGGGCCATCTCTCCTTCGCTTCGAGTCATGCCGGCAAGGGGCCCTTCGTGCAGATCGAAATGCCCTATGGCCCGCAGACCCTGTGGCCCGATCACTGCATCCAGCAGACACCGGGTTCCGCCTTTCACGCGGGCCTCGACATTCCCCATGCCGAATTGATCGTCCGCAAGGGTTACCGCCGCGACATCGACAGCTACTCGGCCTTCTTCGAGAATGATCGCCAGACGCCGACCGGGCTTGCCGGCTATCTCAAGGAGCGCGGCTTCACCAAGGCCGTCTGCGTCGGCCTCGCTTTCGATTTTTGCGTGCGTTATTCGGCCGAGGATGCCCATTCTCTCGGCTTCGAGACCGAGGTGATCGAGGCCGCCTGCCGCGCCATCGACCTCAACGGCTCGGCCGAAGCGGCGCGCAAGTCCCTCGCCGAACGCGGTATCGTGCTGGCGTGAAGTTTCCGGCTTCCCCCACCCACTTGTGGGGAGGGGCTAGGGGTGGGGGTCTGGTGGTATTGCAGTTGAGATTCGCAAATCGGAAAATGATGGTTCAGCGCGACCCCTACCCTTAATCCCTCCCCACAAGGGGGAGGGAAGGAATAGTCAACTACGCCAGTATGTAAGCCGTCTTGACCGCCGTGTAGAATTCCGCCGCATGGCGGCCCTGTTCGCGGGCGCCGTAGCTCGAGCCTTTGCGGCCACCGAAGGGCACGTGATAGTCCACTCCCGCCGTCGGCAGATTGATCATCACCATGCCGGCCGCCGATTTCTTGCGGAAGTTGCTGGCATGTTTGAGCGAGGTGGTGAAAATGCCCGAAGACAGGCCGAAGGGCGTATCGTTCGCCACCGCCAGCGCCTCGTCGTAGCTGCCGACCTTGATTACCGAAGCGATCGGCCCAAAGATTTCCTCGCGGTTGATGCGCATTTGGTTGTTGCTGCCCACAAACAGGGCAGGCGACAGATAATGGCCCTTGGTGTCGCGGTTGAGCCGCTCGCCGCCCCACACCAGTTCGGCGCCTTCCTGCCGGCCGATCGCGATGTATTTCTCGTCCTGGGCCATTTGCGCCTCGTCGACGACCGGACCCATTTGGGTTCCCTCCTTCAGCGCGTGATCGACCTTCAGCGCCTTCATCGCCGCCACCATCTTTTCCACATAGGCGTCGTGGATCCGGCTCTGCACGATGAGGCGCGAGGAGGCGGTGCAGCGCTGGCCCGTCTGGTAGAAGGCGCCGTCGATCGAGGAGGCCACCGCGGCATCGAGATTGGCATCGTCGAGCACGATCAGCGGATTCTTGCCGCCCATTTCGAGCTGGAACTTGGCGCCGCGCGCCGCGCACGCCATCGCCACCTTGGCGCCGGTCTCGACCGAGCCGGTGAAGGAAATTGCGTTCACATCCTTCGATTCGAGCATCGCCTGGCCCACGACCGAGCCGCGGCCCATGACCAGATTGACGACACCCTTGGGCAAGCCGGCGCGCGACAGGATTTCCACCAAGGCCCAGGCCGTGCCCGGCACCAGATCGGCCGGCTTGAACACCACCGTATTCCCGAAGGCCAGCGCCGGCGCCATTTTCCAGGCCGGAATGGCGATGGGGAAATTCCATGGGCAGATGAGGCCGACGACCCCGAGGGCCTCGCGGGTGATCGTCACCTCGACGCCGGGCCTGACCGAGGCGATGGCAACGCCTTCGATCCTGAGCGCTTCTTGCGCGTGGAACTTGAAAATCTGAGCGGCGCGCATGGTCTCGGCGATGCCGTTGGCCAAGGGTTTGCCTTCCTCGCGCGACAGGAGCCTGCCGATTTCATCCTTGCGGGCGAGAAGTTCGGCCCCCACGGTTTCAAGGATATCGGCGCGCTGCTGCGGCGTGGTGGCCTGCCAGGCCGAAAAGGCGGCACGGGCCGCGGCAATGGCGGCTTCCGCCTGAGCCTTGTCGGCCTGGGCATATTCGCCGACGATGTCGGCAAGGTCGGAAGGATTTATGTTCTCCCTTACACCTTTACCTTCCACCCATTCGCCATTGATGTAATTCTTGTTGAGCGCCATGATCCAGTCCTTACCGTTCCGGGCGCGGAACCTAGCACGGAGAATGCTGGAGGCAAGCATGCGTATAGGATTGATCGGGGCGGGCATGATGGGCCATGGCATGGCTCTCAACCTGCTCAAGGCCGGACACAACGTGACGGTGATGGCGCACCGCAATCGCGCCCGCGTCGACGATCTCGTGGCGCGCGGTGCTGTGGAAGCGCAGGACCTGGCCGCGATCGCCGGGGATACGGACGTGATCCTGCTCTGTGTCTCGACATCGAAAGTGGTGGAAGAAACGATTGGCAAGCTTAGGCCCCATCTGCGCGGTGGCCAGATCATTGTCGATGCCGGAACCTCCGAGCCCGAAACCACGCGCCGGCTTGCCCGCGAGTTGGGCCGCATCGGCATCGGCTACGCTGATGCGCCAGTGACCGGCGGGCCGGAGCAGGCGGAGCGGGCGGAACTCGGCGTGCTCTGCGGCGCCGACGACAAGACCTTCGCGGCCATCGAGCCTTTGCTCAAATGCTTCGCCACCACCATTCGCCATTTCGGCCCGGCGGGCTCCGGCCATACGGCGAAGCTCATTTCCAATTATCTGGTGACCGGCATGATCGCCCTGGTGACCGAGGCCTTTGCCGCCGCCCGCAAGGCGGGGCTCGACTGGGGCGATCTCTACGAAGTCATGCTCAACGGCTCAGGCAATTCCGGCGTGTTGCGCAAGATGGTGGCCCCGGCACTTGCCGGCGATTTCGACGGTTACCGCTTCTCCATCGCCAATGCGGCGAAGGATATCGGCTATTACACCGAACTGGCCGAGAGGCTGGGTTGCGGCAGCGATTTGGCCGCGGCAGTTGCGCAGCACTTCGCCAAGGCCGTAGAAACGGGCCATGGCGGGCGCAACGTCAGCCATCTTCTTGATCCCGCCATCGACGATGTGACCTGATGCTCAAGCTCAATCCCCATGTGACGGCCATCGAGGAGGAGACCGCCTTCACGGTGCTCGACCGCGCCAATGCGCTGAAGGCGCAAGGAGCGCCGGTGATCAATCTCGGCATCGGCCAGCCGGATTTCACCCCGCCCCGCCATATTCTCGAGGCGGCGGTGAAGGCCGTGCGCGACGGTCCCCACGGCTATACCTCGCCGCAAGGCCTGGCCGTACTGCGCGATGCCGTCGCGCAATATGTCGCACGAAGGTTCAAGGTGCCGGTTGCGGCCGAGGAAGTGGTGATCGTTCCCGGTGGCAAGGTCACCTTCTATTTTGCCTGCCAGTTGTTCGGTGGCCCGGGCACCGAAATCCTTTACCCAGATCCGGGCTTCCCGCCCTATCGCGATGCGGCGAGGTCTTCCGGCGCCACGCCGGTTTCCTATCCAATCCGCGAGGAAAGGGACTTCGGTTTCGATGCCGGGGAAGTCCTGTCTCTAATCACACCGGCAACCCGGCTCATCATCGTGAACTCGCCCGCCAATCCGACGGGCGGGGTGGTCGCACGCCGCGAAATGCAGAAACTCGCCGAGGGTCTGTTGCGGCATCCGCAGGCGGCTATCCTGTCCGACGAAATCTACAGCCATCTCATTTTCAAGGGTTCCGAATTCACCAGTTTTCTCACCTTTCCCGAATTGCGCGACCGCACTGTGATACTCGACGGCTGGTCGAAGACCTTCGCCATGACCGGCTGGCGGCTCGGTTTCGGCATCTGGCCCAAGGCGCTGATCGAACATGTGAAGAAACTGATCACCGTCGATCACTCCTGCACCAGTGTTGCCACCCAGATGGCGGGGCTGGCGGCGATCGCCGGGCCCATGGAGGAGATCGAACAATTCCGCCAGAGCTTCGAGCACCGGCGCGGCATCGTGGTTGCGGGCTTGAACGCCATCAAGGGGGTCACGTGCCGGATGCCGGGTGGCGCTTTCTATGCCTTCCCCAACATCATGGCCACTGGCCGCGATTCGGGCGTGCTGGCGAAGGAGCTGCTCGAGCAGGCCCATGTGGCGGTCCTGCCCGGCGAGAGTTTCGGTGGCAACGGCAAGGG
>JANMQB010000133.1:0-2154 GCA_031370155.1 Hyphomicrobiales bacterium
CGCGGCCCTTCGACATCGGCGCCTACGATTCGCGCTATTGGGTGACGACCGAGGACCATTGCTGGGATATGGCAGGTGAAATCGATGCGGCACCGCATTTTTCCCTGATCATGGCCGCCCAGGCCCGCAGGCTCAAGCCGCGGGATAGTTTCGAGCTTCATGCCGATACGATCAAGGAATTCGGACCTAACGGAAGGCACTGCATAAAGCCAAGATAATCGGACCTTAACGCCTGCCTATTAGCATTGGCCGAAACCCAGGCAGTTGGAGGCCATCATGCGGCACAAGCTTGCTTCGCAAATTGGATTGGGCGTCCTGCTGGCGGGATTGCTCAGCATTGCAACCCTGCTCAGCGGGTTGTTGTACATGGCCAGCCGCCAGAACGAGCAGGCGCTCGCCGCCGAACGGCAAATGGTGGCCGGCGGCATGCAATCTCTGTCCGACACGCTGGTCAAGCTCGACCAGGACTATGCGTGGTGGACGGATCTCTACATCGCTGCCGAGAGAAACGATCTCGACTGGCTGAAACCCAATGCGGCGACGACAGTCACTGAGAACCAGACCGTCGACCTGCTGGTGCTGTTCGACGCCAATACGGTGCCGATCCATGCCTGGGATACGGAAACCGGCGAAAATCCGGACACGAGCTTTCTGGACGCCGAGTTCCTGAAGATGATCCGCGACGACCTCGCCGCCCAGCCGATGACCAAGATTCCCGTGCGCTACACCTATGCGCGCATTCGCGGCAAACCGGCGCTCGTTGCCTATACCCGCATCTATACCACCGAAGAAACCCCGGTTGCGGACGGAACGCTGCTTCCGTCATTCATGATGGGTTTCTATCTCACCGAAGAGCGGATCGCGGCCGTCGGCGCCACCTATCTGATCGGCGATTTACGCATCGCGGAGGGGACAGCCGCGAATGCCATCCAATTGCGCGACCGGCTCGGCGGCGAAATCGGCAATCTCATCTGGACCGCATCGCGTCCCGGGACCACGATCCTTAAGAAGGCGACGGTGCCGCTCGCCGTCATCACACTGCTTCCGCTGGCGATCATGGCCGTCGCTGGTGGCGCGGCGCGGCGCCAGGCGGCGGGCATCATCGCCGCCGAAGCGGAGGCAAAGCGGGTGGCCGAAAGGGCCCAAGAGGAGCTGGTCAAGAAGGCCAAGCTGGCGCAACTTGGCGAATTGACAGCTACCATCGCCCACGAAATCCGCAATCCCCTGGCGGCGGTCAGGACCTCGGCATTCCTGCTCGGCCGGAAACTCGCCAACAGGGGACTGGGCGTCGAAGCGCCAATCGAAAGGATCGAACAGGGGATCAAGCGCTGCGACAAGATTATCTCCCAGCTGATCGACTATACGCGTTCGCGCAATCTGGAATGCAGCGACGCCGCCGTCGATGATTGGCTGGCCAGGGTCGTCGAAGAAGAGGCGGCGCATCTGCCGGAGTAGGTCAAAGTCGAATGCACGCTGGGGCTTGGCGAGGCGACGGCCGCGATCGATGCGCCGCGCATGCGACGGGTGATCGCCAATCTGCTGCTCAATGCCTCGGAAGCGATGGTGGGGAAGTCGAAGGAAGGCGCGATCGACGACGCCACGGCGAATCCGCTGATCAAAATCGAGTCGCGGCAGACCGCCCGGGGCATCGAAATCTCGGTCACCGACAATGGGCCGGGCATCGCGCCCGAAAACCTTGAGAGGATTTTCGAACCGCTCTTTACCACCAAAAGTTTCGGGACCGGTCTCGGCCTTCCGGCAAGCGTCAATATCCTGGAACGGCACGGCGGCGGTCTCGATGTCGCCTCGACGCCCGGCAGCGGCGCCGTGTTCACCATGTGGATTCCGGCCACCGCGGCGCCGCAGGCCGAGAGCCGCGCCGCCTGAGGGGTCACCGTGCATCACCGGAAGTTGACGGCCCGCGCGGCGCTTGTGTTTTGCCCAGCTGTGGACAAGGGTGATCCCGCCGCCAGGACGGTGGACGACGGCAAGCTCTATCTCAACTATACTCTCGACATGCGCAAAACCTGGGCCGAAGACATCCCCGGCAATATCGCCAAGGCCGATGGCCACTGGCCGGGAGTCTTGAACTAACAAGAGAAAACCGCGATGACCAAACCCGTCATCGAGTGCCGGCCGGATGGACCCTTTGTG
>JANMQB010000148.1:0-2596 GCA_031370155.1 Hyphomicrobiales bacterium
CGAACCTGACCAACACCATCGTCGCGGTCACCATCGTTGGCCTGCCGTTTTACGTGCGCCTGGCGCGCGCTTCGGCGATCAGCGAATTGACCAGGGATTACGTCACCGCCGCGAAGGTCGGAGGTGTCGGCCCTCTCCGGCTCATGCTTTCGACGGTGCTGCCCAATTGTCTCGCTCCGCTCATCGTCCAGGCTGCGCTGGGCGTTTCCGACGCCATCCTCGCGGCGGCCGGCCTTGGATTTCTGGGCCTCGGCGCCCAGCCACCGACTCCCGAATGGGGCGCCATGCTCGCCGACACGCGCGACCTGATGAGTTCCCATCCCTGGGTCATGGCGTTTCCCGGCATCGCCATCCTGATCACCGTGTTGTCGATCAATCTCATGGGCGACGGCCTGCGCGACGCCCTCGATCCGCGCCTGCGGCGGAGCTGAGCGTGAGGGATCTGCTCGATACCGCCATCATCGCGGCAATCGTCTCGGCGGCGGTCACCGCCTTCGGCTGGTTCGCCTCGCACTGGAGCGAAAGACGGCTGGAGGCGCAGCGCCGCGAGGAGAAGATCGTCGATGTCCAATGGGCGTTGCTGGCTGAAATCGAGAGCAATCTGCAGCGTTACTCCGAGGTCGATCTCGACACCCACGAGCGCCAGATGCGCCGGAACATCCTGTCCGGTCATGGCCGCACCCGCTTCACGCCATTTGTGCCGCGCTACGCGACGGAAATCGTCTTCGAGGCCTTCATCCCCGATATCCACATTCTTCCGACCGGGACAATCCGGGACGTGGTGGCTTACTACAAGCAGGAATACAAGTTGCGGGAGATGGTTGAGGACCTCCGCAGCGACCGTTTCGCCGCGCTAAGCCATGACCGCAAGGCCCACCTCTATGGGCACTATGTCTGGCAGATCAAGACGGTGATGTCATGGGGTGAGCGTGCCCGGGCCGCTCTTGCCTCGCAGCTCGGCCCTGAATCGGCACAAAACGATTTCAATAACCAGGGAGCGGGCCCGAACCCGGCTTCTGGAAACCCGTAGAAGATGGTTTGGACTGTGCCATGAACGATCCGATCCTTGGTGCATCATATAGGACGAGGCCCCGCGCTTGCAAGGTTGGGGCAGGCGGAGGAAACAGTTAACCATGCCCCTCCTCGACATCCAGAACCTCACCGTCGAATTCAAGACCGGCCATGGTTGGTTCCGGGCCGTGGACGGTGTGTCGCTCACCGTCGATGCCGGCGAGGTGCTGGCGATCGTCGGCGAGTCCGGTTCGGGCAAGTCGGTCGCCATGCTGGCGGTGATGGGGCTTCTGCCCTGGACCGCCAGGGTAACGGCCGGCCGCATGGACTTCCAGGGCCGCGACCTTCTGCACATGTCGGCGGGCGAGCGCCGCAGCATCACCGGCAAGGACATCGCCATGATCTTCCAGGAGCCCATGTCGAGCCTCAATCCCTGCTTCACCGTGGGCTTCCAATTGACCGAGGCATTGCAGACCCATCTCGACTTGGACAAGAAGGCGGCCCGCGCCCGGGCCATCGAACTCCTCGAAAGCGTCGGCATTCCGGGGCCGGAGCAGCGGCTTTCCTCCTTCCCGCACCAGCTTTCCGGCGGCATGAACCAGCGCGTCATGATCGCCATGGCGATCGCCTGCGGGCCCAAGCTCTTGATCGCCGACGAACCGACGACCGCGCTCGACGTCACCATCCAGGCGCAAATCCTCGATCTTCTGGTGCGCCTGCAGAAGGACACCGGCATGGGCCTGGTGCTCATCACCCATTCCATGGGCGTCGTCGCCGAAACCGCCGAGCGGGTCAGCGTGCAATATGCCGGGCAGAAGGTCGAGGAACAGCCGGTCAGAGAGCTCTTCGCCGATCCGCGCCACCCCTATACCGCCGCCCTGCTCTCGGCCCTGCCGGAGCGCGCCAAAGCGCGGCGGCTTCCCTCCATCGCCGGCGTCGTGCCGGGCCAGTTCGACCGCCCTCCCGGCTGCCTGTTCGCGCCGCGCTGCGAATTCGCAACCTCTCTTTGCCATTCGACGGCACCCAAGCTGAATGACGGCGCCCTCTGCCATTATCCGCTGCGCGAGGGCCGGCCCCAGGGCCATCCGGGCAAGGTCAAGGCCGCATGAGCACCGTTCTCACCGCCCGCGATCTCACCCGCTATTACCGCGTCTCGCGCGGCGCCTTCCGCGAGCCGGCCATGCTCAAGGCCCTCGACGGCGCGAGCTTCACCCTCGAGCGCGGCAAGACGCTGGCCGTCGTCGGCGAATCGGGCTGCGGAAAATCGACCCTCGCCCGCCTCGTTACCATGATCGAACTGCCGACCTCGGGCTCGCTCGCTATTGCCGGCCACGACATAGTTGGGGCTTCGTCCGAAACCCTGCGCAAACTCCGTCCCACGGTGCAGATCGTCTTCCAGAATCCTTACGGCTCGCTCAACCCGCGTCAGAAGATCGGCCACGCGCTGGAAGAGCCGCTGCTCGTCAACACCAAGCTTTCGGCACAAGAGCGCACCGAGCGGGCCCGCGCCATGATGGCGAGCGTCGGGCTGCGGCCGGAATATTACGACCGCTACCCGCATATGTTTTCCGGCGGCCAGCGCCAG
>JANMQB010000150.1:0-2043 GCA_031370155.1 Hyphomicrobiales bacterium
CCCTTGCCCTGTTCTACCCCTCTGTTGGCATCCATCACTATCTCTACAGCCCGATCGCGGACTGGGCTGAGACCATCGCCATCGTCACCTCCATGATGCTGATCATTCCGGTGTGGACGGTTCTGGTGAATTTCTTCGGCACCGTGATGGGCCGCTGGGACGCCTTCGGCAGGAATCTCCCGGCGAAGTTTCTGATCATGGGTTCGCTCATGTATTTGGTCGGCTGCTTCCAGGGATCGCTCGAGGCCTTGCGCTCGATCCAGCAGCCGACTCATTTCACCGATTTCGTCATCTCGCACTCGCACCTCACCGTGTTCGGAACCTTCGTGGTCTGGGCGATGGGCGGCTTGCTTTTTGTCTGGCCGCGGGCCTGCGGGCGCGAGCTTTGGTCGTTCAGGATGGGCAACTGGTCGTTCTGGCTGATCACCGTCGGCATCTCCACCATGGGTCTGGTGCTGACTGCGGGCGGACTGCAGCAAGGCTTCCAGTGGATGGCCGGCACCGAATGGCTCGACACGGTGCTCTCGATGCGGCCCTATTGGATGGTGCGCACCGTTGCCGGCGTCAGCATGGACATCGGCATGACACTGCTCGTCATCAATCTGATGATGACGGCGCTGGCCCGGCCGGCCGCGGCGGCGGAACGTCCGGCTTTCAGCCCGGCCCCGCTTCCCACCGGGGGAGCGGCCCGATGAGCGCGCGTTTTGTTTTCCTGGTGGCCGGCATCGCTTGCTTTTTCGCCGCCCTCATCACCCAAGGCTTCTTGCCCTTTTTCGAACCTTCCTCGCGCACCGACCGGGTGACCGCGGTGGTCCGCACCGACCTCGGCCAGCTTAAATGGATGCTGACCAAGGCAACCGAATACACGCCGCTGCAACAGTATGGGCGCGACGTCTATCTGCGCGAGGGTTGCTGGTATTGCCACTCGCAGTTCGTGCGTCCGGTGACCGGCGAGACGCGCCGCTGGGGGCCGGTGAGTGAGTCCGGGGAGACCGTTTTCGACGTGCCGCACCTGTTCGGCACACGGCGCATCGGACCGGATCTGATGCGGGTCGGACTCAAATACAGCGACGAGTGGCATCTCGCCCATTTCTGGGATCCGCGCATGCTGTCCCCGGATTCGGTCATGGCGCCCTATCGGGGACTGTTCGAAAGACCCGATCGGCCGGTCAAGATCGTCGATGACGGAGCCGGCGGCCGGACCCTGGAAAAGACGGCGGTAACCGAACGGCTGTTCGACTTCGCCAGCAAGGAGCGGATCAGGCTCACGCCGAACGCCGGCGGGCTGCTGTTCGTGCCGATGCGGGCGCGCGGCAAGGCTCCGGTCGTTCTGATACCGAACAAAGAATACGAAGGCGGCCAGGTCACGATCGCCGCCGAGACCAAAGACCTGGAAGGCCTCATCGCCTACCTCCAGAAGCTGGGCATGAACCGCGGCAAGTGGCGCGACCTGTTCGAGCCGCAGACTCTCGAGGTCATGGATGCCACGATGCCGCGCTCGGCGGAGTGGATCGCCTACGGCCAAGAGGTCTATGAGCGGCGCTGCGTGGGCTGCCACGGGGTCAATGGCGACGGCAATGGGCCCGCGGCGACCTTCATGTTCAATCAACGGCCGCGGAATTTCACCGCCGCCGTGTTCAAGTTCAGGCTCACCAAGGAGCCCGTGCCGACCGATGGCGACCTGTTGCGCACCATCACCCGCGGCATTCGCGGCACGGCGATGCCGCCCTGGTACGACTTGCCGCTCAATGATCGCCTCGCCGTCATCCAGTACATCAAGTATGTGCTGGCGGTGGACCGTTCCGATCCGGCCAAGCCCTATGCGTTCTTCGTCGAGGAGCCGCCCGGCCCGCCCTTGTACATTGCGCGGCCGCCCGCCGCTTCCGAACCGATCATCGCCAGAGGCAAGGAAGTGTGGCAAATCGCCAAATGCTGGGAATGCCATGGCCAAACCGGAAAGGGCGATGGCGAGAAGGCCGCCGGGCTGAAAGATGATCTTGGTTTCCCTGTCGTGCCCGCGAATCTCACCAGCGGCCAGTTCAA
>JANMQB010000181.1:0-1853 GCA_031370155.1 Hyphomicrobiales bacterium
GAGCCGACACTGAAAGTCGCCAAGAAATTTCCCGACGTGAAATTCGAGCACGCCACCGGCTACAAGACAGCCGACAACGTGACGACCTACAATGCCAAGTTCCACGAGGGCCGCTATGTGATCGGCCAGATCGCAGCGAAAATGTCGAAGACCGGAGTCGCCGGCTACATCGTTTCCTTCCCGATCCCGGAAGTGGTTTCCGGCATCAACGCCTTCATGCTCGGCGCCCAGTCGGTGAACCCGGACTTCAAGGTGAAGATCGTCTGGGCCAATACCTGGTACGATCCCGGCAAGGAAGCCGACGCCGCCAAGGTGCTGTTCAGCCAGGGCGCCGATATCATCGTACAGCACACGGATTCGACGGCACCGCTGCAGGTGGCCCAAGAACAGGGCAAGGTCGGCTTCGGCCAGGCTTCCGACATGATCAAGTTCGCCGGAAAATCCCAGCTCACCGCCATCGTCGACAATTGGGGCCCCTATTATGTGCGCCGCGTCAACGACGTGCTGAACGGCACCTGGAAATCGCAGCAATCCTGGGACGGCATGGCGGAAGGCACGGTCAATATCGCGCCCTTCACCAACATGCCCGACGATGTCGCCAAGATGGCGACGGACACCGCCGAAGCGATCAAGACCGGCAAGCTCCATCCCTTCACCGGCCCGATCACCAAGCAGGACGGAACCGTGGTGGGCGAAGCCGGCAAGCCGTTGCCCGACGGCGATATCCTCGGCATGAACTGGTACGTCAAGGGTATCGACGACCAGTTGCCGCAGTAACAGGGATCAGGAGTCAGGTGCCGGGTGTCAAGGCGATGCCCGGCATTTTTCTGACACCTGGCACCTGACCTCCGAGAGCTGAGACATGGATCCGTTCATCGCCGACTGGCTGAATCTACTGCTGCGCTGGGGTCACATGATCGCCGGCATCGCCTGGATCGGCACGTCCTTCTATTTCGTGGCGCTTGATTTCTCGCTGAAGCAGCGGGACGGCTTGCCGGCGGGCGTTGCCGGCGAGGCCTGGGAAGTTCATGGCGGCGGCTTCTACCATGTGCAGAAATACCTTACCGCGCCCGCGAAGCTGCCCGACGATCTGATCTGGTTCAAGTGGGAGGCCTATCTCACCTGGGTGACGGGCTTTCTGCTGCTCGTCGTCCAGTATTATTTCCAGGCTTCCGCCTATCTCATCGACCCCGCCGTGATGGCGCTTCTGCCCTGGCAGGCGATCGCCATCTCCATCGTCAGTCTCGCGGCCGGCTGGCTGGTCTACGACACGCTGTGCCGCTCGCCGCTTGGCCGGAATCCGGCAACGCTGGCGGGTCTCGTCCTGCTGCTGATCCTGATCGCCGCCTTCGGCTTCACGCAGATTTTCTCCGGGCGCGGCGCCTTCATCCATGTCGGAAGTTTCATCGGCACCATGATGGCCGCCAATGTCTTCATGGTGATCATTCCGAACCAGCGCAAGATCGCCGATGCGCTGATGCGTGGGCAAGCGCCCGATCCACGTCTCGGCGTCATCGGCAAGCAGCGTTCGCTGCACAATACCTATCTGACGCTGCCGGTTCTGCTGATGATGATCAGCAATCACTATGCCATGGTGACCGACAATGCCCAGGCCTGGATTCTGGTGGGCCTCATCGTGGTGGGCGGCGTGGCGCTGCGGCATTTCCTGGTGCGCCACGAGGTGGGCGATCCGCTCGCCAAAATCGCCTGGACCTTGCCGGTCATTTTCGCGGCACTGGCGCTCGCCTATTGGCTGACCGGATCGGGTCTTCTCGATACCGACTGGCCCAATCTCCTCCTGCGCTGGGGCCATATGATTGCCGGCATCGCCTGGATCGGCACGTCGTTCTATT
>JANMQB010000184.1:0-7284 GCA_031370155.1 Hyphomicrobiales bacterium
CCTCGCGGCCCATCATTCACGCCCTCAAATATCGCGACACCCAGGAGGCTGGGTTGCTGATGGCGCGGATGATGGGGCGGGCCGGGCGGATGCTCCTGGCGGAGGCCGGTATGATCGTGCCAGTGCCGCTGCACCGCTGGCGGCTGTGGTGGCGGCGCTTCAACCAGTCGGCCTATCTGGCCCAGTACCTGGCGGCAGCGGCGGGGAAACCTTACCGGCCCGACCTGCTTGAGCGGGTGCGGGCGACCCGCTCGCAGGTGGGCCTCGACCATGAGACGCGGCGCAAGAATGTCCGGCGGGCGTTCCGGCTCTCAGCCGAGGGCGCCGGCGAGGTGGCAGGCAGGCGGGTGCTGCTGGTCGACGATGTGATGACCACGGGGGCGACAGCGGGGGCCTGCGCCGAGGCGCTCAAGGCGGCGGGGGCGGCGCATGTGGACGTGCTGACCTTCGCCCTTGTTCTGGAACCGAAGCGGTTCCATATCTGACCATCATGGCCAAGATCACCATCTACACCACCGGCTTTTGCCCTTATTGCCACGCCGCCAAGGCGCTGCTGCAAAAGAAGGGCCTGGCCTATCACGAGATCGACGTGAGCTACGATCCGGCCGCGCGCCAGCGCATGACGGCCAGGTCCAATGGCAAGCGTAAGGTGCCGCAGATTTTCATCGGCGAGACCCATGTCGGCGGCAGCGACGAGCTCTACGCGCTCGACCGGCAGGGCCGGCTCGATCCGCTGCTCGCCGGCGCGTGAGCTTCAGGGCCGCCCTCATCCAGATGCGCTCGGGCCGCGACATGGCCCGCAATCTTGCCGATGCCTCGGAGATGATCCGCGCCGCCCGGGCGCAGGGGGCGCAATTCGTGTCGACACCCGAGATGACGAATATCCTCGAGACCGACCGGCCGCGGCTGTTCTCGCTGGCGCGGAACGAAAGCGGGGACGCCTGCGTGGCAGGCTTTGCCGCACTGGCCCGCGAACTCGGCCTGTGGCTCAATATCGGATCGCTGGCGCTCAAGGGGCCGGGCGAAAAGCTCATCAACCGCTCGCTGCTCCTGGCGCCCGATGGCCGGGTGGCGGCGCGCTACGACAAGATCCATCTCTTCGACGTCGATCTTCCGGGCGGCGAACGCATTCGCGAGTCGGCCGCCTATGAGGGCGGCGGCACTGCCCAGCTCGCGGCGCTGCCGTGGGGCCGGCTCGGGCTCACGGTCTGCTACGACATCCGCTTCGCCGGACTTTACCTTTCATTAGCCAGGGCTGGTGCGGGAATCTTCACCATACCCTCCGCCTTCACGGTGCCGACCGGCGAGGCCCATTGGCATGTGCTGCTCCGGGCACGCGCCATCGAAACGGGAAGCTTCATGCTTGCCGCGGCCCAGGGCGGCCTGCATGAATGCGGCCGCAGGACCTATGGCCACAGCCTCGCCGCAGCGCCTTGGGGCGAGGTTCTGGCTGAGGCCGGAGTCGAACCCGGTATATTGGTGTTCGAAATCGATACGGAAATGATCGGACTGGCCCGCCGCCGCATACCGGCGCTTCATCATGGCCGGGCCTTCGACTTGAATACCGCCGGCGCCGTTGCTAATTAGATTGTCATGATCAGATACGACCTCATCTGCGACAAGGGCCATGAATTCGACGGCTGGTTCCGCGACAGCGCCGGCTATGACCAACAGGCCGGCCGCGGCCTCGTCGCCTGCACGCTGTGCGGTACGGCGAAGGTCGAAAAGCAGTTGATGGCGCCCGGCATTCCTGCGAAGTCGAACCGGGCGAACGCTGCGCCGCTGAAAATGATGGCCGGACCCGCCGATCCGCGCGCCCAGATGCTGATGAAGATGATGCGCGAGCTGCGCCAGAACGTGGAAGAGAACGCCGAGTATGTCGGCGCCAGATTCGCCGACGAAGCCCGCAAGATTCACTACGATGAGGCCGAGAAGCGCGGCATCTACGGCGAAGCGACGGCGGACGACGCCGCGGCGCTGATCGAGGAAGGCATCGAAGTGCACCCGCTGCCGCGACTGCCGGAAGACGGGAATTGACGGGCCCGACATTGGGGCACCCACAATAATCTTATCACGTGTTGCGCTTGCCGGTGTTCCGCCCTAAGTCCAGCCCGATGTGACAGGCTTGGCTCATTCATGCTCATCCGGTATCAGACGTTTCCCGACCGGCGCGGTTCATCGAAATCCGTTGCCAAGCTGAAAGCTTTGCGGCTGCCGGACCTGAAGGGAAAATCCTTTCTGGATGTGGGTTGCAACGAAGGCTTCTTCTGCGCGATCGCCAAGCTAGCGGGGGCAACGCATGTCGTCGGCCTCGACCGCAACGGCGATGTGCTGGGGCAGGCCCGGCAGCGCTTCCCGGACATCGAATTCCGCCAGCAGTCGTGGGACGATGACATAGCGGGCCGCTTCGATGTCATCCTCTTCGCATCCTCGATACACTACGCGAAGGATCAGCCAGCGCTGTTGAGGAAGCTCCTGTCGCTGCTCACTCCGGACGGCGTCCTGGTTCTGGAACTCGGTCTGTCCGACGGTCCGGGCGAGGAATATGTGCAGGTCCGGCGCAAGGCGGGCGATGTCCGCAGCTATGCGACCCTCGCGGCCCTGCGGCGCATGCTGAGCGACTATGCCTTCCGGTTGGCCGGGCCGAGCGTGAACCAGAGCGGCGATCCGGTTGCACGCCATGTGGTCCACATCCGCACACTGCGGCCGATGATTCTGTTCTTCGATGCGCCATCGCAGTCGGGCAAGTCGACTCTGGTGCGCCGCCTGATGCATGGCATGGAGCGGGGCGGCCGCGGGCTCACTCATGTTGCGCTGGATGGCGTGATGAGCCGCATGCGGACCGGGCTTCAAGATGATTATCCGGCGCACCGGGAGGTCATCGCGGCGATCGCCGATTACAAGGAGGCCGTGTCCACCCGCACCGACCTGATCATGAAGCTGCTGACCGGGCGCGGACTGCTTGGCAACCTGCTGGCTTTCATCGAGGATTTCCACCGGCTGCGCGAGGCGCTCTTGGTCGTGTGGGACGGTTTTATCCCTCCCGATGCCAGGGAAGAGGTTCGCTGCTATTTTGAGGAGCGCGGCTATGTCCTTTGGGACACGACGCCGCGCTCCCGCTTCCGGGTCCGCCGGATCGATGCCGATGCTTTGCTGGAGAAATTCTGGCAGGCCGGAACCGTGCCGGGCGACATCGGGGGCGTTTTGCCCGCCCAGGACAATGCTGCGTCCGGCGAGCCCATCGGTTCGCTGAAATCCGGGCGGGTGATTGGCGTGCTGCAGCGCTGCACGGTGACCGATGCGGGTCTTCAGCTCGATGGCTGGGCGGCCGACTTGGACCGCCGGACCGCCGCCGGCCGTTTCGACATTCGGGTGATCGGCAAGAAGACCGAGTCCTTCGAAGTCTCGCGGGTTTTCCGGCCGGATCCCTGTGCCAGCCTCGGCTGGAATGAGCGGGTGGAACTGGGATTCACCATCGGCATTCCCTACGCCTCGCTGGGGGGCATGGAGGCATTCTTCAGCGAGATCAGCCAGCCCGGCAGCGCATCGCTCTCCATGAAGGTGGGCGCCATCACGGCCGATGACGGCCAGGTCCACTGGCTGCCGGAAGCACCCGAGTTCAAAATATTCTGGAAATAAAGAGCCGTCATATGGGCGCGGCGGCGAGAGTGATGAATTTCTGCCACTGGCCGGTGCCCCCGGGTTGCCGGCCAAGTACATGTCCGGCGCCGCCGATGCGCGCGCACTTATCGAGGAAGGCATCGAGGCGCATCCGCTGCCGCGATTGCCGGATGACGGGAATTGAACTCTTCGTACTTTCCATGGCCGCCCTTGAGGCACGAAAGGAATTGAGTCGCATCAGCTCATTCCGCTGTCCGCATGATTCCAAAGGCGGTTTGCTCTCAACTGCTTTTCAAGTGCTATCTTGTTCGGAAAGAATGAACTCTTGACCGGCCTCCGCAGTCTGCGACCATGCAGTTTTTGGTACGTTGTGCCGTGCAACTCGGGGGCTGTGATGACTGTCAAATCTTGTGGAGAGATCCCTATCAATCCGCAGTCAAAAAGGGTGTGTAAATCGCAACGAAGAAGAAGGCCGTTAGTGACGTGATTCGTCTGTGGCCCCACATATGGATAGATGTGCGCTGCTTCCAAGATGTCGAGAACCGGGCAGGCCGTGATTGCGCAACGCCGCTCGTAGGCTTCGAGGAGCGCATCCCTGAAGGCCCGTTGCCCTCTTCGATACCGAATGTTCCTCAGAATACGCTCTCGCGCATCTATAATGTTGTCAGGATCGAATCCTTCCTTGTCCGCCTCGCTCGGATCAAGTCCAACCGAGATGCTATGATTTGCTGGCAAGGGCTCTTCAAATCGGGCCGACTGCTGGTCGGTAATTGTGATTCCGCTGCTTTGAGTGGCAACTTGATTCTCGGACAGTACCTGCCTTACCGCAGTCTCACCGATCAGGAACTCCTTTCGCGGGTCTGTAAGCTGACTAAACAAGACAGGTACCATGGTCCTGCGCTCGCCATTGAAGATTGAGCTTTCGTTAGGCTCGCCGACGATTTCTCCGACTCCGAATATTCCTTTCTCACCCTTGCCTTGCCTCAACAACCAAACGCGTGCGCCGCGGCGAGATTGACGATGTGCCGAAATGCGCCAGGACTCCTCAACTGCACCTTTCTCCCGCAACATTTCGATCATTCGGAGGATATTTTCATGCGGCCAGCCGTCTTCTTTCCATGTCATCAAAAAGGCAGTCATCGATTATTACCCCTCACTCGATATTGAGTACTTGACTTATAGTCTTGCATCGCCTCGCAACTAACCATTTCGTCCTGCGTTCTCATGGAAGCTTCCGCCCCACCATCATGTAATTCACATCCATGTCGCGCGACCGCCGCCATTCGCGGGAAAAGGGGCTGTAGGTGACACCCTGGCGGTCGACGATGTCGAGGCCGTTGGCGGTCATCCAGCCTTCGAGTTCCTGGGGCGTGATGAATTTCTCCCACTGGTGGGTGCCCTTGGGCAGCCAGCCCAGCACATATTCGGCGCCGATGATGGCGAGGCCGAAGGACTTGAGGGTGCGGTTGAGGGTGGCGACGAAAATGAGGCCTTGAGGTTTCAGCATGGCGGCGCAGATGCGGGTGAAGGCGGCGGGGTCCGCCACGTGCTCGATCACCTCCATGTTGAGGATTAGATCGAAGCGCTCGCCCGCCGTCTCCAGGTCTTCGGCGGTGCCCACCCGGTAGTCGACCGGCAGTTCCTGTTCTTCGGCGTGGATGCGGGCGGTCTTGATGTTCTTTTCCGACGGATCGACGCCGACGACCGTCGCCCCCAGCCTGGCCATGGGCTCCGAAAGGAGGCCGCCGCCGCAGCCGATGTCCAAGAGCCAGAGGCCTTCGAAGGGCGCCCGCGCGAAGGGATCGCGGGCGAAGCGCGCCGTCACTTGTTCCTTGATATAGGCAAGCCGGACCGGATTGAAGCGATGCAGCACGCCGAACTTGCCCTTCGGGTTCCACCCTTCGGCGGCGAGCTTCGAGAATTTCTCGACTTCCGAGGGGTCGAGGGTGGTGGTGGTTTCCGTATTCATCCGGCGCATCCATTTTTCGGTGGCCAATATTGCATATGCAAGGGCCGTCATCTATGAGTACGCCCGCGCCGCACCCCTCGGGACTATCATAACAGACGATTTAACCGCAGCCGGTTCACTGCAGAAGAGCCGTTTTGCGGGGATGAAAGGCAGGCCATGGGCCGTTTGGTCATGAAATTCGGCGGAACCTCGGTTGCGGACATCGAGAAGATCCGCAATGTCGCCCGCCACGTGGAGCGCGAGGTCAAGGCCGGCCATCATGTGGCGGTGGTGGTCTCGGCCATGGCGGGGACCACCGACCGGCTGGCAGGCTGGTGCCGGGAAGCCGCCACCGTGCACGATGCCCGCGAATATGATGCCGTGGTTGCTTCCGGCGAACAGGTGACGGCGGGCCTTCTGGCGATCGCCCTGCAGGACATGGGCATTCCGGCCCGCTCCTGGCAGGGCTGGCAGATTCCCTTGAAGACCGACGGCGTCCATGGCGCCGCCCGCATCGCCGAGATCGATGCCGCGGAAATCAGGAAGCGCATGGAGCAGGGCCAGGTGGCGGTGATTTCGGGCTTCCAGGGCATCGGCCCCGACAAGCGCATCACCACATTGGGCCGCGGCGGTTCGGATACTTCGGCGGTGGCGATGGCCGCCTCCCTCGATGCGTCCTGCGACATCTACACCGACGTGGACGGCGTCTATACCGCCGACCCCCGCATCGTGACAGGCGCCCGCAAGCTCGACCGCATCTCTTACGAGGAGATGCTGGAGCAGGCTTCCCTCGGGGCCAAGGTCTTGCAGACAAGGTCGGTTGAATTGGCCATGGTCTACAAGGTACCCTTGCAGGTGCGCTCGAGCTTCGAGCCGCCCGATTCGCCCAGCCAGACCAAGCCGGACGGCACCGGCCCCGGAACACTCGTTTGCGATGAGGAACGTATCGTGGAACAGCATGTAGTGAGCGGCATCGCCTATTCGCGCGACGAAGCGAAGGTTTCGATCCGCAAGGTGAAGGACCAGCCGGGAGTCTCGGCCTCGATCTTCGGGCCCCTGGCGGAAGCCGACATCAGCGTCGACATGATCGTGCAGAACGTCTCGACCGACGGCACCAACGCCAACATCACCTTCACCGTCGCCCGCAAGGACCTGCGCAAGGCGATCGAGGTCTTGAACGGGGTCAAGGACAAGGTGGGTTTCCAGGAACTCAACCACTCGGCCGATGTCGCCAAGGTGTCGATCGTCGGCATCGGCATGCGCAGCCATGCGGGCGTCGCGGCCAAGATGTTCCGCGCGCTCGCCGACAAGGGCATCAACATCCAGGCGATCACCACGTCGGAAATAAAGGTGAGCGTGCTGATCGACGAAGCCTATACCGAGCTCGCGGTGCGAGCCCTTCACACCGCATATGGACTGGACGCCAAGGTTTCCTGAAAACGATGTGCTTCACTCCGAGCCGGCACGCAAATCTGAAAGGCCGCGATACAGCGGCCCGCGTATTTGCATGCGGGGATCCGGGCTGATGCCCGCTTCCGCCCTTGGCCCGCGTATCCTGCTTAGAAGGCTCCGCGAGGTCATGGCGGAGCCGGTTGCAGCACAAAAGCGGCTGGACAAGATCGTCCGCATCATCGCCGCCAACATGGTGGCGGAAGTCTGCTCGATCTATGTGATGCGCCCGGGCGACGTGCTCGAACTCTATGCCACCGAAGGCC
>JANMQB010000195.1:0-1606 GCA_031370155.1 Hyphomicrobiales bacterium
CGAGGCGACGATGCGTCCTGCCCCGTCGCTGACCGCATAGGTGCCGGTGTGAACGCTTTCGACGATGCCGCCGCGGCTGACCTCGGCGATGACGGGATTAGGCATTGGCGGCTTCCTCGGCGGCTTGAACGGGGGCGAGCAGATACCACGCGAAGGCGAGAAGCTGAAGCACGAGGAAGACTCCGATGGCCCAGCTGTAGCCGCGCGGATTATAGCCGGTGGCGGTATTGGGAAAGAGGCCGATGATCAGGCCAACGGCATATTGCGAGCAGAAGGCGGCGATGAACACGGCGAAATTGATGGTGGCGTTGGAGCGGCCGGCCAGATCCTTGCCGATGTGGGCGGCAAACCAGGGGTAAGCCAGGACCGCCACCTGGCCGAAGGCTGCGATTGCCAGCCAGGCCGGCAGCATCAGCCCGTCGATACGAAACACGATGATCGCCTGCGCCACGAAATAGAGGCCGTTGAAACCGAGCATCACCTGCATGGGACCGATGCCGCGGCGGCCGAGCCAATCGGCGATCACCCCCACCGACAGGATGCCGACCATGAAGGATATCGCCATCCACAGTAGATGACGCGCCACGTCCTCGCGGGAAAGCCCCATGACATCGCGGAACCACGGGCCCGCCCACAGGGTCTGGATGCCGATCTGAACGCCGGCGGTGAGAGCCAGGAGCGGCGCCACGCGCCAGAACAGCGGCCGCCGGATGATGGCCATGAGCTCGGAAAATTGGCGGCGGAATGGGGCGGGCGCGCCAACCGTGTCCTGCCGAGGCGCCACCAGCAGAATGAACAGCGCCACCGCCAAGATGGTGCCGGCGAAGACCACGAAAACCGGACGCCAGCCCAGGAGGCTTACCAAGTACTCGGTGGGCTCGGTGGCGACCACGACGCCGAGGGCACCGACCGACATGATGGCGGTGTTGGCCAGCGAGCGGCGCTGGATCGGCACCCAGGTGGCGGAGGATTTGTAGCTTGCCATCAGTCCCGCCGAAAAGCCGAGGCCGATCAGGGCACGCGCCGTGAAGAGGCCTATGAAGCCGGGAGCGGCGGCAAAACCTAGGCAGCCCAGCGCCGCCACACAGAGCAGGCCCGCCTGGACGCGGCGCGGCCCGTAGCGGTCGAGCAGCACGCCGAGCGGCAACTGGAACAGCGCGAAGGCCCCGAGATATGCGGCGGTGAGAAGCCCCAGTTCGGCCGGCGAGAGCCCGGCATCGGCGACGAGATCGGGGGCCACGACGGCATTCACCGCGCGCAGCAGGTAGGAGAGAAAATAACCGGCGGCGAAGGGTGAAAGCGCGGTGAGGACGATGCGGAGTGGAGTCATGAAATAGTGCTACTTGTCCCGCACCACCTTCTGCAGTTGCTCGCCGAGACCGTCGATGCCCAGCCGCATGGTATCGCCGGGCTTGAGGAAGCGCGGCGGCTTCATGCCCATGCCGACGCCGGGGGGCGTTCCGGTGGTGACGATGTCGCCGGGCAGGAGCGTGAAGAACTGCGAGAGATAGGCGACGACGAAGGCCACGCCATAGACCATGGTGGCGGTGGAACCGTCCTGCACCCTCCTGTCGTTGAGCTCGAGCCAGAGATGGAGCTGCTGCGG
>JANMQB010000199.1:0-2545 GCA_031370155.1 Hyphomicrobiales bacterium
CGGTTCGAAATCATCGCCGATGCCGGCCATACGGCGACGGAACCGGGAATCACCGATGCCTTGATTCGAGCCACCGAAGGCTTCGTTTATGCGGAAAGCGCATAGCTGGGTTCAGCACGGTCCGCTTGAAGTTGAATATTCTCTTCATATTTCAAGTTGATACTGCGTTTCAACAGGAACGGATTACAAGGAGTCCGCGATGTCGATCATGACAGCTTTCCGGGATTT
Source organism: Hyphomicrobiales bacterium (assembly GCA_031370155.1). Classification (GTDB taxonomy): domain Bacteria; phylum Pseudomonadota; class Alphaproteobacteria; order Rhizobiales; family Aestuariivirgaceae; genus Aestuariivirga. The sequence continues at coordinate 229 of JANMQB010000199.1, forward strand.
CTTCGATGGCTTCGCGCGGGGGCTGGGGCTTTATTTCACCGAGCGCAATGACCACTTGGCGCGGGCAGTCACTCCCGGCTTCAGACCGCAATACCGTAGCTAAATGGCTGTATTAATTATCTTTTCCACAATTTAAAGGTCTCCGGCCGCCGTAACGTCAGCGGCTTTTTCATGGCGGACAAGGTGGATAGCCGCGAAATTGCCCCACTCTGCCCGCTTTCAGGCCATGTTCCAGCGTCACCCTCCTTCTCGATCCAGCGGGGGATCAGACCGGCACAAGACCGGTACTTGAGAGGCAGAGGTTCTGGACTCATCCATCCCACGTTGTGAGCGAGTTGGCCCGTGCGGCTCCTGTCGCCGTCCCGAGTTGTGCGGGTCAAGGGCCCGTTCATGCTCAGTCGAGTATGGACGGGCCACGCTCTTTCCCGAATCAGTCTAGCATGGCGCCATGCCGTTCGACCGTGTGCTTCTCCAGATCGGACAGACGCCTGTCACGCTCCTCAATCTCCTGATCGCGGGCGTCGCGGCCGCATTCGTTCTCCTGGTTCTGGCCGTCATCCTTTCGTGGCGGGCGCAGCGGCTGCGCCGCAGCGAGGCGCGCGAGGCCATGCGGCGGGCCTCGGAGCTCGAATACCGGCTGGCCGAGATGGCGGGGAGCCTCCGCCAGTTCGCCGACCAGTCGCAAGGTGCCCAGGCCCATCTCACCCGCACCTTGGATGACCGACTCGATCAAGTAAGCCAGCGTATCGGCCTCGGCCTGATCGACCAGACCGAGCGCACGTCGCAGTCGCTAAAGCATCTCTACGAACGGCTGGCGGTGATCGACTCGGCACAAAAGAATCTCACCGCCCTCTCCAGCGAGATGGTGACGCTCAAGGACATTCTCGCCAACAAGCAGACGCGCGGGGCCTATGGCCAGGGCCGCATGGAAGCGATTATCCGCGACGGGCTGCACAGCCATGCCTATTCCTTCCAATCGACGCTGAGCAACGGCACGCGGCCCGATTGCCTGATCAAGCTTCCCGATTCGGAACTGCGCCTGGTGATCGACGCCAAGTTTCCGCTGGAAGCCTTCAATGCCCTCAAGCTTGCCAAGGGCGAGGCTGACCGGCGCGCCGGCGAAACCCGCTTGCGGACCGATGTGCTGAAGCATGTGAAGGACATTTCCGAGAAATACCTGATCGCCGGCGAGACCCATGAGACGGCGGTCATGTTCCTGCCGTCGGAATCGGTTTACGCCGATCTCCACGAGCACTTCGAGGATGTCATTCAGAAGGCCCACCGGGTCAGAGTCATCGTCGCCTCGCCCAACATTCTGATGCTGCTGGTCCAGACCATGCAGGCGATCTTCAAGGACGCGGCGATGCGCGAACAGGCGGGGCTGATCAAGGTCGAGGTCACGCGTTTGCTCGAGGACGTGACCCGCCTCAAGGAGCGCGTCGGCGACTTGCAGAAGCATTTCGGCGCCGCCAGCGGCGATCTGGAGCGGCTCGGCGTCTCCGCCGACAAGATCGTCAAGCGCGGGGTGCGGATCGAAAGTCTCGACTTGGCGGAGCCGCCGAAGATCGCAGGCGAACCGGCAAAGCCCCGGCTGGTGGGAAGCTGAGTAACAGGTTCAGAACGGCCGCCGCGCCCGCATGGCTTGGGTGAGGGTTCCCTCATCGAGATAGTCGAGCTCGCCGCCCACCGGCACGCCATGGGCGAGGCGCGAGGCGGGAATGTTCAGCTCCCTCAGGCGCTCGGTAATGTAATGGGCGGTGGTCTGGCCCTCGACGGTGGCGTTCACCGCCAGCACCACTTCCTTGATGCCCCCACGGGCGGCGCGCTCAAGGAGCGGCGCGATCGACAGGTCCTCCGGCCTGATGCCTTCGACCGCCGACAGGGTGCCACCCAAGACATGATAGAGGCCGGACCATGCGCCGGCCCGCTCCAGGGCCCAGAGATCGCCTACCTCCTCGACCACGCAGATCAGCGAGCGGTCGCGGCGCGGGTCGGCGCACAGCGTGCAGGGATCGGCGGTGTCGACATTGCCGCAATGGGAACAGACCTTCACCTTGTCTCGCGCCTCGGCCACCGCGGCTGCAAGGGGGGCAAGCAGCTTGTCGCGATTCTTGATCAGATGCAGGGCGGCGCGGCGCGCCGAGCGGGGGCCGAGACCCGGCAATTTCGCCAGCAACTGGATCAGCCGCTCGATCTCGGGCCCGGCAGTGCGCTTCGGCATCAGAAAGGCAGCTTCAATCCCGGCGGCAGCGGCAGGCCGCCGGTTACCGATTTCATTTCCTCGGCCAGCATGGCTTCGACTTTTCGCTTCGCCTCG
>JANMQB010000201.1:0-5541 GCA_031370155.1 Hyphomicrobiales bacterium
TGAAGATCGCGGTCGACGGCAAGACCAGGCTCGAGGAACTGATCAGCGACGGCGTGCTCTTGTCGACGCCTGCCGGCAGTACCGCCTATAATCTCTCCGCCCACGGACCGATCCTGCCGATCGACTCCGCGCTTCTTGCCTTGACCCCGATCAGCGCCTTCCGGCCGCGGCGCTGGCGCGGCGCCATTCTGCCGCACCAGGCCAAGGTGACGGTGACCGTGCTCGAACCGGAAAAGCGCCCGGTCGCCGCCGTCGCCGATCATGTCGAGGTCCGCCATGTGCGCGACGTCGAGATCGCCGAAGACCGCAAGCGCTCGGTCAAAATCCTCTTCGACCCCGGCCACAGCCTGGCCGAGCGCGTGCTCAACGAACAGTTCCGGCTTTAGGCCGCCCGCACGATATCGGCCTTGAGGCGATTGGCGATGATGCGCACCCGGTCCTCGGCGAAGCGGCCGATGAATTCCAGGTGCTTGGCGCGTTCCTTGACTGGAATGGCCTCGTAGCGCGTCATCAGAGTCTCGATCAGCCGCCGCCCAAAGGCCTCGGGGTCGATCTCGATCCCCTCCTCCGCCGCCTCGACCATCACGTCGCAGGCAGCCCGCAGGATGCCGAAGCAACTCTGCGGCAGTCCCGATTTCGCATGCAGCGACCTGAAACCGAGAAGCCCGCGGCCACGCATCAGTTCGCGCGCCCGTGGCCCCGGCAGACCGGCCAGATGGGCAAGCGCCCGCTCGACGACATGCATTTGGCCGAGACAGGCGGCGCGCACCACGATCGACGGGGTCAGCATCGCCTTGGAAACCAGAAACGCCACCACCCGCGCCAGCTCTTCCGCATTGGCTTCGACCAGAATGCGCAGGATCGCGGTCTCTTCGGCATCCGCCACCAGCTCCGCTGCATCGTTGGCCGGAATCCAGCCGCGCTCGGCCATCAACTGCTGCATGCGGTCAGAAGCTCGCTTGGCCTGCATGATGCGGATATCGAGCGGCAAATCGGGCCGTCTCAGCAGCCGCTCGACCACTTCGGGCGACCGGCCGAACCGCGCAAAGAGCGTGTGATAGTCGCGGTCGTCGAGCTTGACGGCGGAATTGTCGAACAGCGCCAGACAGGCTCCGGCACCGGCCGACTTGACCGCGAATTCGATCGCCTCGGTGGAAATATCCTGGCGTAGCGCCACCGCCGCCTGACGCAACGGATCGCCCACCCGCATGATGGCCATCATGTGCCATTGATTGAGAGCCGGCGTCGCGGCAAGGAACGGCAAGGCGATCTCGTCCTCGCTGGCAACGATATTGAAGACGATATCGGCGTGGAGTTTGTCAGCCTTCACCAGTTGATCGGCCAGCGCCTTGCGCACCTCCGCCGCCGGATCGGCGATGAGCTTCAGCACGGCGGGAACCACCTGGAGTTTTTCCTTCTCCGGCGTGCCGGGATCGGCCAGCAGCTCCGCCAACTGCTTCGCCAGTGTCAGCCGCGCCCAGACATCGCGATTTTCGATGACCTCGTAAAAGATGCCGGTATCGAGACCGGAATTGGCTTCTTCGCTCAAGGTGAACACCGCTGCGCACTGTTAGTCTTCCCTTAAGGTGCCAGCCAAGACTTAAGATTTGGTTCACCATGCGCATTAGGATTTCGGTAAGCTCTAGTCGGTGAGCGCTGCCGCTCCCAAGGGCGTCGTCACCGGGCTCACCGTGAGCGGATCTGCACCCTTGGCCTTGAACCACGCAGACGAGCAGAATCCAGTTTGAATGATTGGCCATCGGCCCCGCGGTCAGATGACGCCCGCCTGCCTGAGCTTGAACTGCAGGAGATCGCGGTCGAAGGGTTTCATGATCACGTCGGCCGCGCCTTCGAGGATGGATTGGCCGATCAGCTCGGTGTCCGGCCGGTCGGCATAGACGAAGACCACCGGCGCCTTGCCGCCCTTGGCCCGCCGCATGCGCTTGACGAAGTCCTTCGGCATCCGGCCGGGAGCGCCCGCGGCCATCATCACCACGTCGGGGGTATTGCTGTTGCAGAAGGCCAGCGCCTCTTCGGCTGCCGTGCTTTCCGCAATATCGATGCCGAGACCGGCGAGCAGCCGCGACAGGCGCTGGCGCTCCGCATGGTCTTCATCAATGAGCAGACATTGAGCCATGTCCACAATTCCTTCCAGTTTCATCGGCCCGCCCGCCACTCGTCCTGTCTCACTTTCCGCGAGTCCTGCGCTTGCATGGTTAACGACTTGTTAACAGGCTTATCCACAGCTTCTTCACAGGTTATAAGACATTGATATCGTGTTACAAAACAGCATTATCAACCGATTTTTCAACCATGGCGGAAATGTGGCGTTCGCAAGCTGTTCACGACTCGCGCTGCGACTCAGGGGAAGGTCTCTGCACGCCCAGGCTGCAACGCCGGGATGCTCGTGGTTCAGCCAGGCCGCCGCATCCGCCAGGCCGTCTCGACGGTAGCGTATTCGCTATAGCCCATCCGGGCGATCGGCTTCATCGCCGCCGTGTTGACCCGGCCATTTTCAATGAAGCGGTCGTCGATGTGGATGCCGATGACCCGGCCGATGGCCAGCCAGTCGGCCACCTTGCCTTGATCGTCGGGAAGCTCGATCACCTTGAACAGCCGGCATTCGAGGCAGACCGGACTTTCCGCCACCCGCGGCGCCTTGATCAGGCGGCACGGCGCCTTGGTGAGCCGGGCGAGTTCGAATTCGTCGACATGCGGCGGCGCATTGGCGGAGCTGGCATTCATCTGTTCGCGAAGCTCCCATATTGCCAGATTGACGGCAAACTCGCCCGCCGCCTCGGCATTGCGTATCGAGTCCTTGCGGCCGCCGGAACCAAAGACGACATAATGCGGGCTCTGGGACATTGCATTAAAGTAACTGTAAGGCGCGAGATTGGCGATGCCTTCGGGCGACAGCGTCGAGATCCAGCCGATCGGCCGCGGCGCCACCAGCGCCTTGAAGGGATCGTTTTCGAAGCCGTGATCGTTGCGGATGGCGTCATAGAACACGGGCTCACAGACTCCTGAGCAAGGCCGGAAGTTCGGCGACATTGGCGATGGTGTAATCGGCTAGATGGGCGATATCGGAGGCTGCCGCATTGCCGCTGAGCACCGCGATAGCCAGCCCCGCGCCGCCATTGCGGGCTTCCTCCATGTCGTGCGAATTGTCGCCGACCATGGCGATTGCGGAAGCGGCGAGCCCCGTCACTTCGGCAAAGCGCCGGATCATGCTGCCGGAAGGCTTCGGCACCGCCACCGTATCGGCGGCGATGATGACCTCGAACAGTTCGGCAACACCGAGATGCGAGATATGCCCCGTCGCCGAGACGTGGCTGTCATTGGTGGCAACGCCGAGGCGCAGGTCCATGCTGCGCAGTTCCACCAGCACCGGTTCGAGCGGCATCAGCGGCTTCAGATGCTGTTTCACCAGGGCCGCGTAATCGTGATCGAGAATGCGCACCTTTTCGGCAATGCCCGCCGCATCTAGGCCGGGCCACCAGATATCGATGAGCTGCCGCGTCGTGCCGGCGGCGATGATCGAATTGGGCAGGAACGTGCCCGTAACCGGGTCGAGCCCGGCCTTTTCCATCAGCCGCCCGGCCCCTTCCGCATCGGTGCCGAACAACTCGCACAGCATGCGCCGATAGATCGGCACCCAGGTGCCGTTGACGTCGATCAGGGTTCCGTCCTTGTCGAAGAGAATGCCGCGGATTGCCGTCATTGGCCCCACCGCGTCAGAAGCTGCATCGGATCGGGGCGCGGCCGCTCCTCATAGGGCGCGGTCGGTGTGCCGAGATAGATGAAGCCTGCGATTCTTTCATGGGCGGCGAGTCCCATGACCTTGGCGATCTTCGCATCATAGGCGGGCCAATCGGTCTGCCACTGGCAGCCGACGCCAAGTGCCGTCGCCGCCAGCAGCATGTTCATGCACACGGCGGCGGCGGAAAGCGTCTGCTCCCATTCCGGAATCTTGGGATGCGGGGCTGCCCCCGAAACGACCGCGACCACCACGGGCGCCCGCAGCAGCAGGCCGCGATGGAAGGCGAGCACCTCCTCGCCGTGACCGGGGTTCTTCTCGCGCCAGCGTGCCACCAGAGCCTCACCGAACTTCGCCCTTGCCTCCCCTTCGAAGAGAATGAAGCGCCAGGGCGTGAGCTTGCCGTGATCGGGAACCCGGACCGCCATGGTGAGGATCTGGCGCAATTGCGCGGGCGTCGGCCCGGGCTCGCCCATGGCCTTCACCGAGGCGGAGCGGCGGCTGTTGAGAAAGGCGAGGACTGAGGAGGTATCGTTCAAGGTCGTCATGTCGGGCGCAATGTGGCGGCGGCGGGGCCGGAAGGCAATGGCTTCAATTAGCGCTTGCCCGTTAACCCAAAATTAAGCATTTCATTGCGGCGGCCGCGGCCCCTGTGCTTGGCTGCGGATGCCGGCCGGAAAGGCTGGGGGAGTTGAGTATGGGGACTGAAGGCGTGCACGAAGTCAGCACCCGTGCAGCGCATCGCCGCCGCCAGAGGAGCGCCAGATACGCCGCTGCTCTGGCGGCGGTTCTCGTTTTTGCAACCGCCGGACCCAGCGTCACCCAGTCCGCCTCGCAGGCCGACGTCAAGGTTTCGCGCGCCCCCGATGCCTTCGCTCCCGACACCGATATCGTCCATGACGTGGCCATCGAAATCGTCAATCCCGGCGAAGAAGGGCTGGAACTTTCCACCCGCCTTTCCGATGACGGCGGCATCATCGAGCGCCCCGTCTCCTGGACGATCCGCACCGCCGCGGGCGAGAAAGTCTATGCCGGCGAGGCACCGGTCGCCCATATCGCCACCGGTCCCGGCGACTATCTCGTCGAGGCCCAATACGGCACCGTGCGCTTTGCCCGCACCGTGACGCTGCTTCAGGGCAACCGGCTGATCGTCAGTTTCGTTCTCAATGTTGGCGGCATCAGGGTCCTGCCGCGCCTGCGGGGCCTGGGGATGCCACAGGCCCCTTCGCATACGCTGATCTACGCCACGACCGGCAAGCGCAAGGGCGAACTCATCGCCACCTCCGATGTGCCGGGCGAAGTTCTCCGCGTCGCCGCCGGCGGCTACCTCATCGAAAGCCGCTTCGCCGCCGGAAATGCCGTGGCCGTCGCCGCTGTCCAGGTAAAACCAGGCATCATGAGCGCCGTCGAAATCGATCATGCCGCGGGCCTGGCGCGGCTTGCCTTCGCCGGCCCCGCCGATGCCGCCGTCTCGTGGAGCGTTTCCGACGACAGCGGGCAGACTCTGCCGCGGCTTGACGGTGCCGCAGCCGAAATCGTGCTGAAGCCCGGCACCTATACGGCGGCCGCCACCGCCAACGGTCAGATCCTCACCGCCACCTTTGAGATTGCGGCCGGCGAAACCCGCGACATCGTCCTCGGAAACTGAGGATCGCTAATGCCCAGAACCATGAAGGCCGCCGTGCTGCGGAAAATCGGCGCGCCGCTTGCCATTGAAAATCTGCCGGTGCCGGAGCCGAAGCGCGGCGAAGTGCTGATCAGAGTCACCGCCTGCGGCGTCTGCC
>JANMQB010000209.1:0-2453 GCA_031370155.1 Hyphomicrobiales bacterium
CGAGGCCTACCGCAAGCTGCGCAATACCATGCGTTATATTTTGGGCGCCCTCGACGGACTCAAGGACTGGGAGCGCGTCCACCCCAAGGACATGCCGGAGCTCGAGCGCTACATCCTGCATCGCCTGCATGAGCTCGACGGCCAGGTCCGCCAAGCCTATGAGGTCTTCGATTACAAGCGGCTGTTCGCGCTCTTGAGCAATTTCATGACCGTCGATCTCTCGGCCTTCTATTTCGATATCAGGAAGGACTCGCTCTATTGCGATCCGTGGTCGAGCCTGCGGCGCCGCTCCTGCCGCAGCGTGCTGGACCAGCTCTTCCATTGCCTGACCACGTGGTGGGCGCCGGTGCTCGCCTTCACCATGGAAGAGGTCTGGCTGTCGCGCTTTTCCGGCGAGGCTTCGTCCGTCCACGTCATGCCATTCGCCAAGACGCCCGCGGAATGGGCAAACCCCGAGCTTGCCGCCAAGTGGGACAAGCTCAGGGAAGCGCGCTCCGTCGTAACGGGGGCGCTGGAGATCGAGCGTCAGGTGAAGAAGACCATCGGCTCGGCGCTGGAAGCCGCCCCCGATATCCACGTCGCCAATGCCGATTACCGCGCCGCGCTTGCTGGCGCCGATCTCGCCGAGATCTGTATCACTTCCGGTGCCAGCCTCGTTGAAGGCGAGGGGCCGGCCGATGCCTTCCGGCTCGACAACGTCAAGGGTGTGGCCGTGGTCTTCAAGCCGGCTCAAGGCAAAAAATGCGCCCGCTCCTGGAAGATCGTGCCCGAAGTCGGCAGCGATCCCGAATTTCCCGATATCACGCCCCGCGATGCCGAAGCGGTGCGCGAATGGCAGACGCGCTTCGGGAAGACCGTCTGATGCGCATGCGTCTGTGGGGCCCGTTGGCGCCGCTCGGCCTGGCGCTGGCGGCCCTCGTCTTCGGCCTCGACCAGACTCACAAATGGTGGATGCTTTATGTCTACGGCATCGAGGCGCGCCAGCCGGTTGAGGTCACGTCCTTCTTCGATCTCGTCCTCACCTGGAACCGCGGCATTTCCTACGGGCTGCTCAAGACCGATCTGCAGGGCGCGCTCATCGCCGTGAGCCTCGCCGTCTCCGCCTTGCTCTGGGTCTGGCTCAACCGCAGCCGCAGCGCCTTGACCGCCGCGGCCCTTGCCATCGTGCTGGGGGGTGCTTTGTCCAACGTCCTCGACCGGGCGGTTTATGGCGCGGTTGCCGATTTCTTCCATTTCCATTGGGGGACTTTCAGCTGGTATGTTTTCAACCTCGCCGATGTGGCGGTCGTTGCCGGGGTGGCGCTCTTGCTCTATGAATCGGCCTTCGTCAGGCAGGCACAATGAATGCCTTTGAAATGCCCGGTTTTGGCGGCAATGCCTCCCGGGTAGGTTGCGTTTGGAAGGGTTTGGCCGTGAATCGGATCGTCTCTACCATCAGCATCGCCGCCGCCGGAGCCGTCTTGGCCGGTTGCGCCACTGCGGGCCTCCTCGATGTCGCCGGTTTTGGCAAGTCCATGGCGCCGAATGAAACTGCCGTAAGGTCCGGCCAGAATCTGGCCATGCCGCCCGATCTGCAACTGCGCGCTCCCAAAGGTCCGGTCACCGAGGATTACGTACCGAACACGGCGGCCACAGGCGCCGATCCGCTTTCGACCTCGGCTGCGCCGCAAAAGCTTGCCGCCGCGACGCCTGCCCAACCCGCCGGTGATGTCTATGAGCGCAACGGCATTTCCAAATTCAATCCCGATGGCACGCCGAAGACGGATGCAGAATTGCGGGCCGAGCTGAAGGCGGTCTATCTCGCCAAGAAGCGCCAGACGAACCCGGGTTACGGCACCATCTGGAACATCGGCAACATCTTCAAGGACGAATAGCCGCCGGCCGCCATGCGCGTCGAGACAATTCCCACTGAACTAGCGAAAAGCTAAAGGGGTAAGTTAAGCATGACGGCCCATGAGTTCCCACGCCTCGGTCTCGGCCTTGCAATGGCGATCATTGCATTTTGGTTTGCCGCCGCTAGTGGAAGTTTGGCAGCAGATAATGATTTGAGACTTCTCGGAGAACGGTATCTCACGGGTGAGGGCGTCCCCGCTGATCCGGTCAGGGCCAGGGATTATCTCGAACGGGCCATAGCGGCGGGCGATGTGACGGCGCAGCAGAAGCTCGGTGTCGCGCTGATCAAGGGCGAAGGCCTGCCCAAGGACACCGCCGCCGGGTTACAGCTCCTCGAGGCCGCAGCCGCCAAGGATGCATGGGCCAAGATCGCGCTGGCAAACCTGCTGCTCGCTGGAACCGATCTGCCCAAGGACGCAACCCGCGGCATGGCCCTGCTGGCAGCGGCGGCGGCAACCGGCAACGGCAGCGCCCTCTCGTTCCTCGGCCAGGCCTATCTCTCGGGCACAGGAATTGCGGCTGATCCGGTCAAGGCCACGGATTATCTCGAACTGGCCATG
>JANMQB010000343.1:0-1909 GCA_031370155.1 Hyphomicrobiales bacterium
GGAAGACGATCACTTGGGCGCCGTGGCCCGACGCGGTGGCGAGGGCGGCGGTTCCGCCTTCCAGGGCGGCGCATTTGGCTTCCAGCACAGCCTGGGTCGGGTTCATGATGCGGGTATAGATATTGCCGAAGGCGCGCAGCGCGAAGAGATCGGCGGCATGCTTCACATCCTGGAAGACATAGGCCGTCGTCTGGTAAATGGGCGTGATGCGGGCCCCGGTGGCGGGATCGGGTGCCGCCCCCGCATGCAAGGCGAGTGTGTCGAATCCCGGTGTCTTGTCTGCCATGTGTCTCCCTCAAATGATCCTGGAAAGCCCGTAGGACAGCCAACCTAGCCGGATGTGGCCTTGGGTCCAAGCCCTAGGCTTTGCAGCTTGCCGCTCTCGTGCAGCGACTGGCGGCGCGAGCTGATGAGACCGGAATTGCCGCCGACCCAGGCCCATTCGCCCGAGTGCTTGCCATATTCCATCTTGGGGCAGCGGTTCATGACCACCTTGACGCCCAGCGCCTCGGCCCGGGCGGCAGCCTCGTCATTGCGCACGCCAAGCTGCATCCAGATGAACTGGGGCAGGGGCTCGAGCCCCAGCGCCTCGTCTGTAACGGCGCCGGCGGTCTCAGAATTCCGGAAGATATCGACCATGTTCACGGGGCTCGGGATGTGCTTGAGCGTTGCGTAGACCGTTTGGCCGAGAAGCTCCCGACCGGCGAGGCCGGGATTGACCGGGATCACCTCATAGCCTTTGGCGAGCAGATATCGCATCACCAGATTGGACGGGCGCACCGGATTGCTCGAGGCGCCCACCAGCGCGATCATCCTCACACTCTTCAGAATGCCGAGAATGTAGTCGGGCGGGTAACTGTCATGGTTCATGGCAGCCTGATGCGGCCGTTCTCGTCCAGGGGGAAATGGGGATTATACGCCACCTCCCACAAGTGCCCGTCCGGATCGGCGAAATACCCGGCATAACCGCCCCAGAAGACCTTCCGCGCCTTCTTGACGATCTGGCCGCCGGCCGCTTCCGCATGCGCCAGAATGCGGTTCGCTTCCGCCTCGCTCGCCGCGTTCCAGGCCAGTGCCACACCGCGAAAGGCGGGGGCGGGCGAGGGCGCGAAGCCGGCGTCTTCGGCGAGCGCTCCATGACCGAACAGCGACAGCACCGTGCCGTCGACATCGAAGAATGTTACATCTGGATTGCTTGCCTTCGATGCCGCAAGCCCGAGGCGCTCGTAGAAGGCGCGAGCCCGCGCCATGTCGGCCACGCCAAGCGTTACAAAATTGATCCGCGGATGCATTATCGGTCCTGCCACTGCGGGCTGCGTTTTTCGATGAAGGCGGCGATGCCCTCTTCGGCGTCGCGGGCCAGCATGTTTTCGGCCATCACCCGCGCCGTATAGGCATAGGCCTCTTGCAGATCCATGCCGCGCTGGCGGGTGAACGCCTGCTTGCCGGTCTTGAGCGTCAGTTGCGATTTCGCCGCGATCTTGCGAGCCAGAGCCTCCACCTCCTCGCCCAGCCGGTTGGGCGAGACGGCGCGATTGATGAGGCCGATGCGCTGCGCCTCATGGGCCGCAATGACATCGCCGGTGAGCAGCATTTCCATGGCATGCTTGGCCGCCACATTGCGCGACAGCGCCACCATCGGTGTCGAGCAGAACAGGCCGAGCACCACGCCATTGGCATCGAAGAAGGTGACGTCGGCGTTGCTGACCGAGGATGCAGTGAAGCCCAGTCTCTCGTAGAAGGCGCGGGACGCTGCCATGCCGGTGACACCAAGCGTAATGAGGTTGATGCGCGGTTTCACTATCGATCACTCCATTGCGGGCTGCGTTTTTCGATGAAGGCGGTAATGCCCTCTTCGGCATCGCGGGCCAGCATGTTCTCGGCCATCACCCGCGCCGTATAGGCATAG
>JANMQB010000408.1:0-2269 GCA_031370155.1 Hyphomicrobiales bacterium
TCCATGATGCGGCTGATCTTGGTCAGGGTTTCCTCGTATTCGGCGGCGGGATTGGAGCGCGCCGTGATGCCGCCGCCGCCCTGGAAGCGCGCCCGCCCGCCCGCGAACATGGCGGTGCGGATGGCGATGTTGAGATCCGTATGGCCGCTGAAACCAAAATAGCCGATGGCGCCGCAATAGGCGCCGCGGGGGCTGCGCTCGATTTCGGGGATCACTTCCATCGCCCGGATTTTCGGCGCGCCGGTGATCGAGCCGCCGGGAAAAATTGCGCCGACGAGATCGCCCACCGTTTTTTTGGAGCGCAATTCGCCGGTGATGACCGATGTCAAATGATGCACCGAGGCATAGGATTCGAGCCCGCACAGCACCGGCACCCTGACGCTGCCGGGCTGGCAGACGCGCGAGAGATCGTTGCGCAGCAGATCGACGATCATCACATTCTCGGCCCGGTCCTTGCGGCTCGAGGCGAGCTCGGCGACGAGTGCGGCATCGCGGGCTGGATCGGCGTCGCGCCGCCTTGTGCCCTTGATCGGCCGGGCTTCGACCGTCTTGCCGTCGAAGCTGAACAGCCGCTCGGGCGAGCTCGACGCGATCTGCACATCACCGTAATCGAGGAAGGCCGCGAAGGTCGACGGGTTGCGCTGCCGCAAGCGCCGGTAGTAGGCGAGCCCGTCGAAGCCCGGCGTGATGTCGGCGGAAAAGCACTGGGAGATATTGGCCTGAAAAATATCGCCCGCCAAAATGTATTCGATGGTGCGCGCCACCGCCTGCTCATATTCATCGCGGGTGAAATTCGACCTCCAGCCCTCGATGACATGCGAGCCCGTTGCGGCCGGCTTGTGCTGCAGAATATTCTCAAGTCGGTCGGCCTGCGCGTCATCCGTGCCGATTATCCAGGCGCGTTCCTGCATGTGATCGAAACTCGCAACCGCATCATAACGGTTGAGCATCATGTCGGGGCACAGCGGATCGAAATTCGGGATGCGGGCATGGGGTTCGAGCGTGCGGCCGAAATCATAGGCGATATAGCCGGCCATGCCGCCCTGGAACGGCGGCAGGCCCGGCACATGGGTGCAGCGGTTTTCTGCGAGCAGCCGGTCGAGCACGGCAAGGGGTGCTGCGTCCTGGGGAACGCCGTCGAGATAGGCGCGGCCATTCTCGGCGGTCAAGGTGGCGGATGGATTGCACGCAAGGAAAGAATAGCGCCCCAGCCGCTCCTGCCGCATGGAGCTTTCGAGCAGCGTCAGATGCTTCTCGCCGGCCAGGCGGAGCGCCAGAGCCGAGGGCTCGAAATAGACGATTTCGCGGACGCGGGGTGCTGCGTTATCGAAGGCGGCATGCTTCATGGCGGGAGCCGATATAGGACTGGCGGCTGCGCGCGTCCAAGACTATTGCAGGCCCGATGACTGCCCCTCCCTTTCCGATCGCCGATGTGCTGCTGCCGCTGGCCCTTGAAGGCCCCTATTCCTACCGCATTCCGGCGGAGTTGCGGCTGGCGCCCGGCGATTATGTCGAGGTGCCGCTGGGGCCGCGTTCACTGATCGGCGTGGTCTGGGCGCTGAACAGCGAAGCCCCGCAGGGACCGAAGCTCCGTGATGTGACGGGGCGTTTCGACGTTCCCGCCATGCCCGAGGCGCATCGCAAATTCATCGACTGGCTGGCCGCCTATTATCTCGAGCCGCCCGGCAATGTGCTGCGCATGGTGCTCAGGGCGCCGGGCGCCTTCGAGGGCCCGCGCAAGCAGATCGCCTACCGCGCCTCCGGTCTTGTGCCCAAGCGCATGACGCCGCAGCGGCAACGCATCCTGCAGATCGCCGGCGAGGGGCCGGCGCTGCGCGTCTCGGAACTGGCGGAACTAGCGGGCGCCAGCCGCGCCGTGATCAAGGGCCTGGTCAAGGATGGAGCGCTCGAAGCGGTCGAGCTGCCGGCGCTCAAGCCTTTTCCGCAGCCAGACCTCAATGGCGGAGGCCTTAGCCTGTCGCGCGATCAGGAAGAAGCGGCGCGGGCTTTGCGGGCGCTCGTTGCGGCGCGGTCGCACAAGGTCATGCTGCTCGACGGCGTCACCGGTTCGGGCAAGACGGAAGTCTATTTCGAAGCCATGGCGGCGGCACTGGCGGCGGGCGGCCAGGTGCTGCTGTTGCTGCCCGAGATCGCACTGACCGCCACATTCATCGCCCGCGTCGAGACCCGCTTCGCAGCCGAACCGGCGCAGTGGCATTCCGATCTCCGCCCGCGCCAGCGCGAGCGCGTCTGGCGGGGCGTCGCGGCG
>JANMQB010000377.1:0-2229 GCA_031370155.1 Hyphomicrobiales bacterium
ATTCCGCGGCCCTCCTTCTTCGGGCTCACCTTCACCGAGGGGGAGGGCGGCTTTGCCGACTTCTTCGGCCTCGAGCACAAGCCGATCTACCGCATCATCTTCCTCTACTATGTCATCCTGCTGCTGGCGCTGATCACCAACTTCGTGACGCTCAGGCTGCGCCGGCTGCCCATGGGCCGCGCCTGGGAGGCGCTGCGCGAGGACGAGATCGCCTGCCGCTCGCTCGGCCTCAACACCACCAACACCAAGCTCACCGCCTTCGCCATGGGCGCCATGTTCGCCGGCTTCGCCGGCTCCTTTTTCGCCACGCGGCAGGGCTTCGTCAGCCCCGAGTCCTTCGTCTTCATGGAGTCGGCCATCATTCTGTCGATCGTCGTTCTCGGCGGCCTCGGTTCGCAGATCGGCGTCGTCGTCGCCGCCGTCGTCATCATCGGCGCCTTCGAGGTATTCCGTGAACTGAACTTCCTCAAGGCGGTCTTGCCCGTGGGCCTCGACCCCATCCAGTTGCGCATGCTCGCCGTCGGCATCGCCATGGTGATGATCATGCGTTGGCGCCCGCGCGGCCTGGTCACCAGGCGCGATCCCACCGTCTATCTCAAGGAGAAGAAGGCCGTCTCCACCGACCTCGCTGCCCAGGGGCATGGTTGATGCCGGAGGCCATTCTCACCGTCGAGCACCTGACCATGCGCTTCGGCGGTCTCACCGCCATCGACGATCTCACCTTCAGCGCCGCCCGCGGCGCCATCACCGCGCTCATCGGACCCAACGGCGCCGGCAAGACCACGGTGTTCAACTGCATCACCGGCTTCTATAAGCCGACCGAAGGCCTGATCACCCTCATCCATGAGGATGGCGGTTCCTTCATCCTCGAGCGCATGGACGATTTCCGCATCGCCCAGAAGGCCAAGGTGGCGCGCACTTTCCAGAACATCCGGCTCTTTGCCGGCATGACGGTCCTGGAAAATCTCATGGTGGCCCAGCACAACACCCTGATGCGCGCCTCCGGCTACACCTTCACCGGCGTTTTCAATACCGCCCACTACCGCCGTGCCAACCGGGAAGCGGTCGAGTTCTCGACCCGCTGGCTGGAGAAGATCGGCCTCATCGACCGCGCCGACGATCCGGCCGGCGAACTTCCCTATGGCGCCCAGCGCCGCCTCGAAATCGCCCGCGCCATGTGCACAAAGCCCAAGCTGCTCTGCCTCGATGAGCCCGCCGCCGGCTTGAACCCGCGCGAATCCGAGGAACTCAACCGGCTGCTGCTGTCGATCCGCAAGGAGGAAGGCATCGCCATCCTGCTGATCGAGCACGACATGAGCGTGGTCATGGGCATATCCGACCACATCGTGGTGCTCGATTACGGCGTCAAGATCTCCGACGGCTCGCCCGCCCATGTCAGGAACGATCCCGCCGTGATCCGCGCCTATCTCGGCGTCGAGGACGAGGAAGAGGTCGCGGCCGTCGTTGCCGCACCCGCCGCCGCGCCCGCGAAAAAGAAAGCCGCCGCGAAGCCGAAGCGTCCGGCCGGGAAGCGGGGCCGCACATGAGCCAACCGCTGCTTTTTGTCCGCGGTGTCGAAACCTTCTACGGCAAGATTCAGGCGCTGCGCGGCATCGACCTCCATGTCGACGAGGGCGAGATCGTCACCCTGATCGGCTCGAACGGAGCCGGCAAGTCGACCTTGATGATGACGATTTGCGGAACCCCCCGCGCCCGCTCGGGTTCGATTGCCTTCGACGGCCGCGACATCACCGCCACGCCGACCCACCAGATCGCCCGTCTCGGCATCGCCCAGTCGCCGGAAGGCCGGCGCATCTTTCCGCGCATGACGGTTCTGGAAAATCTCCAGATGGGCGCCACCACCGCCGATCCGAAATACTTCCAGGAGGATACTGCCCGCGTCTTCCGCTTGTTCCCGATCCTCGAGAAGCGCCAGGCCCAGCGCGGCGGCACGCTCTCCGGCGGCGAACAGCAGATGCTGGCGATTGCCCGCGCCTTGATGGCCCGTCCCCGGCTCCTGCTCCTCGACGAGCCCTCGCTTGGCCTCGCCCCCCTCCTCGTCAAGCAGATCTTCGCCGCCATCAGGGACCTGAACGAGAAGGAGGGCCTCACCGTCTTCCTCGTCGAACAGAACGCCTTCCACGCTCTGAAGCTCGCCCATCGCGCCTATGTCATGGTCAACGGCAAGATCGCCATGTCCGGCACCGGCAGGGAACTGCTGACCAGGCC